>JADGDK010000066.1 GCA_016744895.1 Campylobacterales bacterium
GAATAGAACTGTTTGAATTTGAAGACTTTCAATGGCTACCTAATTTCATTCGTGCTGGGATAACGAACCTAATAAAAGTTCTACATAAATTAACTGGAACATCTGATGTTTTAACAGATCTGATTTTAAAAATGAAAGATAAAATTGACACACATGATAAATATCAAGATATTATAGACTTACTCCCCTATGCTTCAGAAAAATTTATGACTGCTCTCAAAGATAAACTTATAAATCTGAAAAGAGACCAGGAAGATTTTTTAAAATAAATCTGGTTCCTTTTTGGTTGGTATTTGGTTGGTATTTGGTTGGTTTTCTCACAAAAAAATAAAATCATTAAAAAATAAATTAGTTCTAAATATCTTGTAAATATTTTATATAAAGTGCTAAAAATACCATTTAAAGGGCTTTTGAAGATATCGCAATAAATCATGTAAGGATGTCGATAAGATTTGATTAGAGCCTAATATAATTGATATGCGGTTGCTTTTTACAATCATAAAATCAGCAGAAATGAACACGCCTAAAAGCCTAAGTTCAGGGCTTTAAATAGAAAATTCGCAAAGATATTATCTTTTACTATTTACATGACCCTTTACAGCTAATTAGCGAGAGAGGTATTTGTAAAGCCAATCAAGCAGAGATTGAAACCATGTATAGGGATCTTATATGATTGATGGAATCATAAAATATAATTTTGATTTTCAAGCATCCAAACCTTTAGAGAAAAAACTTTGGGAAAAAATTGAAGCGGTTAGAGAACGACTTTTTGCACTTCAACTGATCGGAGTCAAAAATGGTATAGGCTATGGAAATATTAGTGAAAGATTAAATACAAATAGCTTTGTCATTACAGGCACACAAACAGGAGATTTAAGCAGTTTAAAACATGAACATTATTCTCTCATTGAAGCTTATAATGATGAATCATTCTTTCTCAAATCTTCAGGAGCCATAAAACCTAGTAGTGAAGCATTGACCCATGGAACGATTTATAATTTAAGCGAAGAAATAGGTGCGGTAATTCACGTACATTCTAAAATATTATGGGATTTTATGCTTAAAGAAAATTATAAAAAAACTGAAGATGTGCCATATGGTTCAACTGAAATGATTGAAGAAGTGAAGAGAATCTATCAAGACATAAATCCTTTAGAAAACCCAAAGTTTGTAATGAGTGGACATGAAGAGGGAATTATCTCTTTTGGTAAAAATCTAAAAGAGGCAGAGTTTGCCCTTTTAGAAATTATAGCCCGAAAAAATTCTTGATATAAGCCATCTCTGACTCATTTTTAAGTGTGATTGTCTTAACCATTTGATTATTATCTCCCAAGATAGAAAGCTCATTGCCATTAAGTTTTAGATGCGTTTTTCCCCATAACTTCTCCAACTCGTCTAATCTATGAAAGATTTGACTCGCTGGTGGTTTCTCTTTTATATCATTTTGAGTACTTAGTATTGTTAATCCACCTAATCGTTTTTCTATACTATAAGGCATAAACGCTTTTAACTCAGTATAAACTCGACTATTTTTAGCTTCTGGTTTACTCTCTTGAAAAGATTGATAGAAAAAAAACAGAAGTCCTAATGCAAGGGCAATTGGTAATATAGTTTTTAACATTCTAATTCCTTACAGATTTAACAGATCAAAAAGATTAAGTTTAAAATCTTTCCATGTTAGGATTTTATGACCACCTTTTTCTTTCATAAAGTTTTCAGCATCTTTTTCATACTCAAATGGGATTAAGTCATCCCCTTTGGGACTCATGATATGACCGCCATACACATAAAATGCTTTTTTTGCATCTACTATTTTTAGACTATTGTAGTCTTGAATTCTAAGTTGCTTAATATTTTCATGTCTATTTTTTCGATCTTTTGGAGCTTCTAGATCTAAGTCATGCCATTTATCATTTTTATAATAAAACAGCATCATACATTTTACAGATGTAAAGTGAAGTTGTTTATCATTGATCAGTTCTATTTCTGTCATCCATCTTGGATTTTTATACGGTTGCATACCACATATCAAATCTCTCTCTTTTTTATCAGCAACCATGCCATCAGCTTGTAAACTTACTGCAAATGCAATAGCCATCAAAATCGTTAAAAATATTTTCATTTTCATCCTTATAATAAATCTCTTTTCTTGAATAGATTGTATCCCAAAATAGCAAACAAGGTGCCTAATACAACTGGATAAATAATAGAAAAGACCATAAATAAGTTTTTTCCAAAAGCATCTAAAATATAATAGGCTGTAGGACCAATAACTGTCAATTCTGGATCAAAAAGTGAAATTGCTCCTATTCTAAAAGTCTCAAGTGGATTTGCTAAAGCTGAAAAGATAATAATCTCCTCACTCACATTACTTTGCATCATCACACCAATAAGTATAATATCAATAAAAGCAAGCAAAATAATCCACACAAAAAATGCTGTCCCCAAAGCAATATCTTGAGACTTTACCAAGGTAGAGATAAAAAATGCAATCCCCAAAAATACCCAAGTAAGTGCAAAAAGAAGTGCAGAATAGAGTAACAACATCTCCCATGGTACAGCTGCACCTTTTACAATACCCCAAATCACACCGATAATCATCGCGACAAACACAGGGAAAAAGACCGTCACAAAACGCCCTAATAATTTACCCCAGTAATAACTCTTTAATGATACAGGAAATGAGAGCATATACTCTAAAACATGACTCTCTCTATCTCCTGCAATGGAGCGAACAGTGGTAATCAATATAAAAATAGGAAGTATCACTATCGTCACTTGGATATAAACTAAAAGTAATCGGCTAAGACCTGAAAAACCCATAACTACTGATTGTGTTACACCCGTTAGAAAAAAGAGTGCGATAAGTCCACCAAAAACAATACTATATATATAAAACCATTTTGCTCGAATAGACTCTTTAATATCTAGTCTTGCTACTAACCACAATGTATTCATCTATTTGTACCTTTTTTTCTTTCCTCTAAAGCAATCGATCTTTTTGCCATTTCATCATAACTTATGATCTCTGTATCTTTGGGTTGTGTTCCCGGTTTATGAGCAGCAAAACCAAATGCCATCGGTGTGATACTAACAGTACTCCACGCAGCTTCTCTTGCATTTATCCATTCACCTGTTTTTACGTCTGTCACCCAAATGGTTGCTTTATCAGCCCACATAATCTCATCTTCCACAAACCAAAGAACGGCACAACCGATATCATCAAAATAATGTGTTCTTCCAGTCATAGGATCTGTTAGCTGTGCCGCATACATACGTTCACTTACTACCATTTTACAACGAATACACATATCTCTATCCCAATGTACTTCATGTACACCTAAATCAATCTTTCGTTCACATCCTAAAAACGAAACAAGTATAAGAAAGAGAAACCATATTTTATAATTTTTCATCATTCACAACTTTTCCAAGATCCATATAAACCACACGATTTACCAAATGTTCAATTTCATCCAAACGATGTGTGATAAATAGTAAAATTTTATCCTCTTTGATAGCATCGAGAAGTTGATAAAAACTATCTCTACCTTTAGGATCAAGATTTGCTGTAGGTTCATCAAAAATTAAAATATCACTCTCTTTTGAAACAGCAATGGCAATAAGCAATTTTTGTTTCATCCCACCGGAGAGTTTAAAAAAAGATTTAGCCATTTGATTTTCAATATCAAGTCCCATTTTATGAGCATTTTCAATGATCGACTCTGTTGTACATCCACTACTTTGTGATACGTACTCAATAAGCTCTTTACAGCTTAATTTTATCGGAGGTGGAAGCTGTGGAATAAAACCAATATTGTCAACTACATCAACTCTTTGATTGATTGGATCAAATCCATTGACTCTGATTTGTCCACTATTAACATGGTAATATCCAAGTATTGCTCTTACAAGCGTTGTTTTACCTGCACCATTTGGTCCCATGATTGCAACACGATCACCAGCTTTGAAAGTGATACTTACATCATCAAGTGATTTGTCTTTAAAAAACTTTTTCGTTATATGCTGTACTTCTATCAATATAAATCCCCTGTATCCTATATTATAACAAATCTGTCAACCTAAAATTATATCCTAACGCATCATTATGGCACACATCTATACATCGTCCACACATCGTGCAATCTCCTGAGAGTACATGTTGTGTTTTTATCCCTTTTTCTTCTCGACCTTTTGCATGTTTTGCTTTAGTCAAATCCAAAATATGAGGCTCAGGACACACACCTGAACAAGCCATACAATGATCACAATTATCATTCCACTGTATCTTAGTAGCAGAAGCCCAGCCGATTGCAGCATAAGTAGTTCCCACTGGACAGATGTATGTACACCAAGCACGTGATGATACAAATACATCAAATAAAAATACTACAAAAACCCAAATCAGAGCAACACTCCAACCATAAACAATGGCACGACTCATAAGTCCTACAACACTGATACTCTCAAAAACAATATATCCAGTTACAGCAGCTAATCCTAAAAAGAGCAGCCAAAAAACATATTTTATATTATTACTATATAACTTACTATAAGGTCTCTTATTGATAATGCCTTTGGCAATCAGTTTTCTATGCATATGCTCAGCAATATCTGCCAACACACTATAAGGACATACCCAACCACAATAAGTTCGACCACCGATAAGAAGATAAACAATAACAATTGTTGCAGTTCCAATGATCATATTGATACCGAGTTCATACTGCGTTACAAAAACTTCAAGGGTCGTATACGGGTCAATCATATGAAACCCTAAAAATCTTGAAGCATTCAATGTTCCTTCAAGAATTTGAATATCAAGAAAAAATGATAAAAAGAAAAACAGATGAATTGAAATCACTGATAGCCATTTCCAAAAACGCCAGCTAGGCTTGACCTTGCCTTTAGCATTTTTGATAAAAAATGTACTCATAAGAGGTGTTTCAACTAACTCTTTTCGACCTAAATTATACTTATCTATATACATGATAATTTCCTATTTTTCTAACGCCTTAGCTCGTTGTTCAAACTCCGCAATCTCTTTAGCCAATATATCCAAATCTTCATCACTGAGGTTTTGCAATAAACCATACATGACATAATTCTTTTTATCACCCTTTTTAAAAGCCATCAATTCAGTTGAAACTTTTTCATAACTCTGTCCGATAACTTTAGGTCCAATTCCACCTTCTCCATTTACACCATGACAAGAAGCACATTTACTTTTATAGAGTTGACTTACTTTAAATGCACCAACATTACCCGCTTTTTCACGCAGTGCTTTAAGCTTGTCATCTACTTCACTTTTCTTATCATCTTCTACCAAAGCTGAAGAACTATCAATAGAAGTCAAAGGGGCAGAACCACCACTCATCGCTCCTGAACTTGCACTCTTTTTACCAAGCTCAACTAAAAGATCAGATTTTCTAAAAATCTCTTCAACTTTTCCAAGTGCATCTATATCCTTATCAACACTTATCAAGTGCCACACAGTTCCTAGTGTGATAACCAATGCTAATAGTGCTAAAATATGTCTCATTATTTAATCCCCTTTAATGCTCTAATCTCTTTATTAAACTGTGCTACTTCATTTGAAATTGACTTTATCTCATCTTCTGTCATCTGATTGACCAACTCATACATTAATATGTTTTTTGTAGGGTCATTTTTATATTTTAACATCTGTCCATAGATGTAGTTTCCATCTTTTTCTAAAAGTGAGGGACCAATGATACCATTTGCATAATCATCATGACATGCTGAACACTTCACCATAAATTCATGACTTAGTGCATTTTTTAAAAGATCAATACGTACATATTGGTATGGATTTTCTGGTTTTCTCTCTTTTTCCATAATTTTTACTTTACCATCAACGACTTTGTTCTTAACACGTTTTTGAGCATCTACTCTTGTAAAAGTTTCATCAGCAGAAGAGTTGTCTTCATCTTTCTCGTCATAAGCATAATAAAAACCTTTTTTATCTTTTTTTAACTCTTCTTCATGTTTTTCAGCTATCTGCTCTACTCTTTTTTCACCTTGAGTGACTTTTATTTGAGACACGTCAGCTTCACTTGCTTCTACTACTGTCTCTTTTGTTTTGTCGCCCCCACAACCAATCAAAAGTGCACTAATGCAAATTGAATAAATTATCTTTTTCATGACTTACCCCTTCTCATAATATTCATTATATTTGACTCTTGGCTTAATTGCCAATACAGATGTTGGACAGACTTCAACACAAACACCACATCCAACACAAGCCTCTAAAATCTCTGGTTTATTACCACCACTCTTTTCATCTGCTATCATACGAATTGCATCATTAGCATTTGGTAGTGGACACATATCTACACAAAGTGTGCAAGCTTTACCTTCAAAGGTATCTAACTTTTGAAGGACTTTCTCTTCAAGCTCTCTTTTATCTGATTTATTTGGAAACTCTTCTAACTTATAATTTTGTGCTTCATTCACTGTCAAGGTTATCGTATGATCATAAATACGATTAATCATATCTTTGGTAACTGTTTTATTTTCCAAAGCAATACACGCATTCATACGAGGTGTAATTGCAATTCCCATCTCGACTTTTTTAACATCTTCCACATGATGATCAAGCGCACCACTAGGACAGGCGAGCACACATGGGAGCAGTGGACAAAGATAACAACCACGTCTTAGAGGATCAATTAATGGTGTTCCTACGCCATTCCCCTCATCTGCATCAGCTAATATGATTGAATCATACGGACATACTTGCAAGCATTGACCACACTTAATGCATAATGCTAAAAAATCATCTTCATCTACAGCCGCAGGAGGACGAAGCAAAAGCTTATTGTCAGCACCAAGATAGCTTGCACCTCCTATTCCAGCAGCTACAACTCCGCCAAGTATTCCCAATGCAGAGAGTTGTTTTATAAAATCACGTCTGCTATTTTGTTCACTCATCTTTTTATCCTTGGATTATTATCACTAAGTTGCAAAACTGGCTCTGAAAATGGTGCTAGTTTTGCTAAAAAATCTATAATAGCTATCACAGGAGAGCCATAAAAAAATTTTACACTCGGGTTATAAAGCCACATCTTATCTGCATATGCATATGCTTGATAAGGTGTATCTCCTATACCATCTTTATCTCTATCAAATCCCTCATAATCATCCCAATGATTTCCATCCCAAACATTTTGTGATATTTTAGTTTTTTTAGAATCATTCACTACATTCTCCATATTACCTACAAAGTTGTTGTTTTTAATATCATTGTTAAGGCTTATAGCATGAAAATGAAGTCCTTCGGCATTATAAAGTATGTTATTATTTTCAATCAAATTTCGCATCTCATGCTCAAATGGTGACCAATCAATATAAAATCCTTGAGCACAATAGATCACTGTGTTGTCTGTAATTGTAAAGTTTGATGCCTCTTTGAGTCCAATACCCATACCAGTTGCTCCAAGAGAATTTTTGACGATATTTCCAGTGGCAACAGTATCACGTGAATACATAAAAAATATTCCTACAGAATTATGCTCATATGTATTATTTTTTACAATATTTGCACCTGTGTACATAAAGTGCAGAGAATATCTACCATGTTCACCAAAATTTTCTTCAATCAAATTACCATGACTATACCAAATAACCATATCTCTGGACTTACGTAAATGGTTCTTGCTAACAACATTATCATTGCTATACCACAGTCTCAATCCATCCCCACGAAGTCCCAAATCAAAATCTTTAGACTTAATACGATTTCCAATGATCTTTGAATTAGTCACATTTTGCATATCGATACCAAAAAGGCAATCATCAATATCACAATTTATAACCTCTACATATTTTGCATCACCTATCGTAATACCAGCATCTAAATTTTGGTGCATATCTCCACTGTGTCTGATAATGAGATTTTTCAGTGTTACAAATGAGCTTTTGACTTTAATAACTGTATTGTCTCCTGAACCATAAATTGTTGAACCATTTGGATGACCGATAATAGTCACAGGTTTGGTAATTTCAATATTGCCTTTATAGATACCTTTAGGAAGATTGATAATTGCATTTTCTTCCGCTTTATCAATAACATCTTGTAAAATATTTTTAGCTTCACTTGTGCTAAAAAAAAGTACTAAAATGAAAATAAAACGGATCATATGTTCTCTCCTCTATTGTACTGTTTTATATGCTTTTGAACGTGAAAGTATCGCTAAAAGTGAAAATACACTTATCGCCACTAAAAGCCAAAATCCTGTCGTAGCATAAGAGTGTGTCACAAACTGTGCAACTTTTCCATCTCCAAAAACTGTTGGCATGAAAGGTTTGATTTTAAAAGCACCATAATCATGCATATTGTGTCCAAACCAGTAGAGCCAGTAAGAGTAAAGTGCTATAAAAATCACTGGAAGTGCTGCTGGGATAGCCATAAATAGCGAAAATATTTTTCCATCATAAACAATGAATAAAAACATTAAAAGTGCAGTAAAAACTAGCGCATAAGGAGCCAATACACGTTCATATGGACCTCCTCTTTCCATTGGGTCCATACCAATATAGTGGTTAATCGTATTCATCTCATGAACTTCCCCACTAAATCCATCAAAGTGAAAAAATACAGGAATACCTTCTGGAAAAGCCTCTTTTGGATAATTCGGTGCTTCAAGTGAAACAGACCAAATAGGAGTAGAAGCTACCCCTATTTCAGCTGCTTCATCAATCATCTTCTTAAGATCACCCTTCGCTGATTCTGGAGTTGCATTACTAAAGTATCTTCCTTTATTGTAAAAATTCCACAATGAAAATGTCGAATCTGAGAGTGTACTCTCTTTCCCCTGTTCAATCTTTTCTATAGCACCATGAAAGCCAACTGTTGGAATCACAAAACCATATAAAAGTATACCTAAAGCAATAATTGCAAAAACTTTTGATTTTACCATGGATGAATTCATATCTCTTTTCCCCCTAAAAAATTTATCTTATCTCATTTGAACGATCATCAAATCAAATCAGATAAATATAGTCTCAATTTTACCATATCTCTCTCTAAAAACATTTGACATGAGTCAATAGTAAAAGTAAAGATACAAGAGAAACTTCATCTCTTGTATCGTAAATAAACCTTAAAATACGGTTTATTTGAATAAAGCCTTTTAAAGAAGAAGGCAAGCATGGCTTACTCTACATGAGCATTCACATAAAGTTAGATAAAAGGGGTTTAATCCCTTCATCTAATTAAAATAAATTAGCATTAGCATCAATCCATTTAAAGTATTCGATTATATCTTTAATCTCTTGATCTTTCATACCTTGATCAGGCATTTTAAGATTAAAGTGTTTAATCATCGCTTTTACATATGGATCGTCATATTTGTGTACAGGATTTTTGATAAAATCAGCAACCCATTTTTCACCATCTTCATGACGACTTAGTACACCTGTAAGATCTGGACCAGAACTTACTTTTCCAACAACGTGACAACCAGAACAACCACCTTCGTGGAATGCTTTTTCACCAGCTTCTGCTGCAGCAGTCTGTTTTGTTGCTATTTTTCTAACAAGCATATCTTTCGCTCTAATTCCAACGTCCGCAGTTTTAACCATATATTGCCAAATCATATTCTCAAAAAGAATCGCTTTTTCAGTATCGCCAGCAGCGAGTGCTTCGTCTGAAAGTTTTTTCTGAGCTGGAATTTGTCCATATTGGTCAAGTGCATCTGTTGCAAGTGCTGCAACTGCTGGATGATCACCAAATTTGTTATCTTTTAAGAACTTAACAACACTTTGAATAACAGCATCTGTTGCAGTATTTGTAGCTACAGTCGCATCATACTCTTTTTTAAGTGCTTCTGGACTCATAGACGCCATTTTAAGCTTTTTAGCAGATGTATATTTCTTATTTGGATCTTTAACCATTAAGTAACCCATCATCTCTAAGTGAAGCGCTGAACAAAATTCTGTACAGTAGTATGGGAATACACCTTCGATATCTGCAGTAAAGTGAATACTTGAAGTTTCACCTGGCTCTAATGAAGCATGCACATCATGATGATCTACTGTAAATCCGTGAGTCTCATCTTGAGCACGCTCAAGGTTTGTCAAGTGAATTGTTACTATGTCACCTTTGTTAACCGTAATTCTCTCAGGGTTAATGTGAGATCTTACCATCGTAGCAAAGATAGTGACATTGTTACCATTTCTCTCGATTCGCTCTTCACCAGCAAGTGTTTTACCTGGGTGTTGTTTATCTGTTTTAGTATTTGTACCCATTTTGTATCTTACAGCTGGGTGTAATTTACTCGCTCTAATTGCAACAGCTTGATGTGGCTCACCCAATGGGAAAGGCATATCATAAAGAAGTTGCATCTTCTTACCTTTGATATCAATCAACTGGTGATTTTGAGGATGAAGCGGTCCAACAGGTGTAAATCTATCAATCGCAAGCTTGTTAAGTGCAATGATAAAATCTCCTTGAGGATCTGCTGATTTTCCTTCCATACCACAAAGGTGACCAATGTTGTAATGAACATTTACTTTATCAATTACTTTAAGATCTTTGTAGTTCCATTTTACAACTTGTGAATCAACATAAAGTGAAGTATAAATTTCACCATCAACATTTGAGTACTGGTTATGTAGTGGCCCCAAGCCTAACTCTACCTGACCATGTAATGCTTTTTTCATATCAAGAACTGGAATACCATATGGATCTTTTCCAGCATAATCTTTGTTCTTAATCAATTTTTGAATTTTTGAAAAACTGTAAACTGATGCATGTGTATCTAGCTTACCACAAACTGTGATATATTCACCATCTGGAGAAACATCAACACCGTGAGGTGATTTTGGTTCTGGAATTAAAAATAGTGCTTCATTTGCAACTGCAACACTCATAGGAATAACTTTATGATCATTAACTATTTTTACATTTTTTGGATCTTCAGCAAGTTTTGCTAATTTTTTCCAGTTATAGACATGAAGATAATCTGTATCATAACGACTCATACCAGCTTCAAATGGAGGAAGACCTTTTTCGATACCACCTGTATACATTTCAGCATTGAATGAGTTTGTAAATGCCCAACCGTCACTTGCATTTTTACCTGAATCGGTAAGATCTTGCATATATGGAGGCATCTCAAGTGTAAAAGAATTCTTTGGTTCTATTCTTCCAGACTCTTTATTAAATTTCCAGTGTGTTACACCACCACGATAAGTCTCTTTGTACTCTTCGATTGGATGATAGTTATTGTCAAAAGGTGCTGCATATTGACAACCCTCAAGAACATATTCTGTATTTGGTGTTACAAAAGCACCACCATGCTCAGATTTAAAAATTGGATTTACAACGATTTGCTTAGTCTCAAAATCATGAAGATCGATAACCGCAATTCTTGGATTCGCTTTATCATTGATAAATAGATATTTACCATCATATTTACCATCTACCTCAGAAATAGCCGGATGATGCGTGTCACCCCAGTTAATCTCTCTACCTCTGATGTTACCCTGTCTTAAAACTTTTTTCGAATCTACATCATATCCGTAACCTTGCCAAGGTTCAGGTGTAAATACTGCAATATACTTTAAAATACGCATTGATGGAACACCATATGCAATAACTTGTCCTGACTGTCCACCTGAACTAAATACAACATACTTGTCATACATACCTGTTGGAGTGTATGTTTTTGCAGCTGCTAAAAGATCAGTTTGACTGAGCCCTCTTGCCTTCATCACTTCTTCAAGTGCTGAATCAGCTGTCGCTACTGTTGCACTGACTGTAACGCCTAGAGCAACTGCTGTTAGTTTACTTACTAACGACTTCATAAAAGCCTCCTTATACTAATTTGTGAAATAGTCACTTAATTCCAACTACAAAATTGTACACTATCATCTGTCTCTTTTGAGTCGCTATAAATCTTAGTTTTAAAAAGCGACCCAAAAGAGACTTTTTTTGATTTTAATATGCTAAAATAGCAAATTATGGAAGAAAAGCATGAGATTATTTTAAGAAATAGTACAATCTTATTGGCAGAAGATGATGAAAATCTAAGAAAGAGCTTTAAAAAAGTACTTCTTCTATACGTAGAAACGGTATATGAGGCAAATGATGGAGAAGAAGCATTTGATCTCTATATGCAATATTCACCCGATATTATTATTACAGATATAAAAATGCCAAAATTAAATGGTTTAGAACTGATTAAAAGTGTAAGAGAAAAAAATACTAACGTACCTATAATTGTAACAAGTGCATACGCAGATCAAGAGTTTTTACTTGAATCAATTAAACTGTCTTTGGTAGAGTACCTTATAAAACCGGTAAAAGAGAGCGATTTAATGAGAGTTCTTACCAATTGTGCAAACATAATTTCAAATAAAATTCAGACTGAAACGATCATAAAACTCAATAATAATTGCGCTTATGATTATGAAAATAAAACCTTAATTGCAAAAGAAAAATTGATAAAATTAACAATAAAAGAAATTGAATTTATTGAACTTTTAATTGCCCATAAAGGAAACTTAGTCACTAAACAACAAATTGAAAATAAACTCTATGTATATAATGAAATTCCTCCCTCTGCACTAAAAAACTTAGTCTTTAAACTTCGAAAAAAGATTGATCATGATATTTTAAAAACAATGGGTAAACTTGGATATATGATCGATTAAATATTACATTTTTGTGGTAAAGTTATCATAAAACTTGCTCCATTATCAATATTATAAGCTTCAACACTTCCTTTAAATTTTTCTTCTATTACCAATTTTGACATATAGAGCCCGATACCTGTAGAAGGTATGCTTTTTTTACTTTTAAATGGTTCAAAAATATCTTCAATTGGAATCACATTAATTCCACCAGCATTATCACTTATACTTAACTTGATATTATCATCCATGTTTTTCAATATAATTTTTATTGTAGGATTTTGAATCTTTCTTAATTTTATAACATCAATCATATTCTGTAAAATAGATAAAACCACCTGAGCTAGACTATTACTATTCCCAAATATTGTTATATTACTTTGAATCTCTTTTATCAATTTAATTTGATTTAACTGTATCAATGATTCGGTTAACTTAAGTGCCTGTTCTATTGATTCAAGAGGCGTAAAAGTTGAATCATCTGATTTTTTATAAAAGTTTTCAAAACTTGAAATAGTGTCAGACATAAATGCTATGATCTCTTCATTTTTACTAATATCTTCTTTCAACTTATCATCTTTTAACTTTTTCTTTATAAACATACAATTGAAATTAAGCTGTGCTAGAGGTTGTCTCCACTGATGAGCAATAATAGCAATCATCTCACCAAGCGCTGCAAATTTTGTCTGTTCTTGAAAAATTTTATCTTTTAATCTCTCTTTACTAATATCTTGGATATTGGCTATAAGTAAAATATCTTTTTTGTCACTATTTGAACTAAAAGAAATCCTGATTGGAAATATTTTTCCATCTTTTCTATAGGCTTCAAACTCAAGAACTTCTCCTGCATATTTTAATTTTCCAGTATTTAAATAGTTTGCTATACCTGCATTATGAAGTTTTAAATACTGCTTTGGAATAATATTGCTAAGAGCACTTTTATTTAACATCTCTTCTTTTGTAAACCCAAATATCTTTTCTGCCATTTTATTATAAGTTTTAATTTTAAGATCCTTACCAAGAGTGAGGACTGCATTTGTACTTGATTCTATCACCGTATTTGAATAATCTTTTTCTGCAATAAGTTCTTTCGTTTTTTTATTAATATTTTTGTTTGCTGGTCTAAAAATAAAAATTGCTTCTAAAAAAAGAGTTAATAGCGTAAAGATAAAAATATAAAATTCTACTCTTTTAAGCTTCTGTGTTTTAGATTCTGTCTCTGTCTGATAAATTGATACTGCACGATCTAAATCTTGAAGAAGATCTTGTGAATTTTGAAGAACATAATTTAAACTTCTTCCATCTCGTTTTTCGTGAAATAAATTTGCATGATGGAGGTATTTTTTAACTTTTTTATCCAGGTATATAGGTCCTTGGAAATATAATTGTTTTAATTTATCCGACATATCTCGGGATATAAGAAGTTCATGAGAATGTTCCATCAACTTAATATTTTTATAAAGACTTTTTGTTTTATAATATATTGCGTAAAGTGCAATTTTTTGGGAAAGCATTCTTTGTCTACCACTTACATTTATCATCTCACCATCTTGAGATTGATTACTTATCAAACGGTCAAGATTTATATAGGCTAAAGTTGATAACATTGCTATAATAGTAAGAGCAAGTATGTATCTTTGGGTAAAACTAAGTGGAACAAACATATGACTACCTCCCTCTAACTGAAAGTAACTATTATCTAAAAATTGATTATGACACAAAGAGTATTAAGGGTATCTCTAAAGATGAAAATATAAAGAAGCGTAGTCAAAGAGTAATAAGTACCTCTTAGAAACCTAATAGGTTTCCAGAAGTACTTTAATTAAAAACATATACAAAAAGGAGGATTTTCCCCTTTCTGTATTATCTAATTAAAATAGATTAGCGTTAGTGTCAATCCATTTAAAGTATTCGATTATATCTTTAATCTCTTGATCTTTCATACCTTGATCAGGCATTTTAAGATTAAA
>JADGDK010000067.1 GCA_016744895.1 Campylobacterales bacterium
CTACAACATTTAAAACTGACCCATCCAAATCGTATAGCATTTGATTTTGAACGATTTGATGTTGTTTCACCATTTACTAAGAAAATAAAGAGTCGTTATGTAAGGCAGCTTAAAGTGGGACATCATGATTATTTTTATAGAATTACTTTTAACTTAGCAAAAAACTACCGCTTTAAGATCACAAAAAAACCTTATGGGTATTTTATTAAACTTTACTAAATACTTTCTACTCTTTTAAGTTCTAATTTGTGAAGTATTTTAATTCCAACCATAACAATAATAACTTCAAATAAACTTGCCAATATAAATGCATAATAATGGAATTGCTCTATACTATTGTTATGATATGCTAGTGTTGCGATAGCAATCAAAAGTGTCAATGGCATAGAATGTGATAAGGCAAAATATAAAGTTTCACGAGCACTTAAAATCCCACGAAGTGAAAATGAAGCAACGATGCGGATAAAAATCATAGCAAATGTTATAAGCAATGCTTGAACCACTAAACCTTCCTTAAAAAGTGACTCCATATCAAATGTTGATCCGATATAAACAAAAAAGATAGGTACTAAAAAACCAAATCCAAAAGTAGAAAGTTTATGAGGAAGCTCCTTTTTATACTCAAAAAATGTTGCAATAAACATACCAGCAATAAAAGCACCAAATGCAATCTCTAATTCTAATACTAACATCACAGCGATCATAAGAAAAAAGATTGCCATAGAAAGTCTGATATCTTTTTCATCTTTATCAGAGTAGATTGGTATCAAGTAAGTTTTTAAATCAGGATACCACCAAAAGACAACTCTTAAAGCTTTGAATACAAAAGCGATAAGAAATAGAAAAAAGATCAAAAGACCAAGAGATTTATAGAGCTCTGCACCTATACCATGTTCTAGTGCTGCTCCAGTAATTGTAAGTGCTACAATACTGATAAGCTCACCTAAAACACCAATCGTCATAGCAAGATTTAGCCATTTAGTATCTTTATCAAACTCTTTATAAAGTGTAACAACTAAACCAATAGAGATAAGCGGAAGCATCACAATAAAAATGTTATCAAATCCTAAGCTTTTTGAAACTAAAAAAGAGAGTAGATACAAAAGTGCGATATATACCATGCCCATCTGCATAGTCGATTTATCCTCTTTTTGTAAAACTCTTAAGTTTACCTCAGCCCCTGCTAAAAACATCAGATAAAAAAACCCAACCTCAGATATAAGCTCAAAAAGATGGTTATATCCAACAAAGCCAAAATAACCAGCAAAAGATCCTAAAACAATCTCTAAAGGAGTTGTAGGGATATTAAGTATTTTTGATAAATAAGGAGAGATAAATATAATCACGGAAATCGTGACTATAATCGAAACTTCACTGACCATTGCACTTTAGAGCTATTTCAAGTCCCAAAGACTCAATCATCTCAATATCTTTGTTAGGTATTTCTCCACTCGTAGTAAGATAATCACCAATCACAATAGAGTTAGCCCCCGCATTAAAAATTTCAGATACTCTTTCACCAAACATACGCTCACGTCCACCAGCAACCATGATACGTGAATTAGAAAGTTCTTTTTTAACATATCGTATCAAATCAAAAGCATCTTCAATATGAAGTGTATTTGACTTTATAGGAAGTGCCTCATTTGGATGAAAAAAGTTCATAGCAATTGAAACAGGTTGAAGCTCTTTTAAAGAGGCAATCATAGAATATCGATCATCACTACTCTCACCCATACCAAATATGCCGCCACTAATAAGTTTAAGTCCTGATCGCTTTACATTTTCACATGTTTCATACCGTTCAGCCCAGTTATGTGTTGTACAAATTTGTTGATAATACGACTCACTGGATTCTAAGTTATGGTTATAACTTCTAATACCACATTTTTTTAACTCTTTTAGAGCATCAAGTGTTACTGTTCCATTGCAGGCAATGATATTGAGATCAGGAACGGCTTTGTTTACTGCATGTGCAGCTTTGGAAACATACTCCAATTTTGAAGCAGTCATACCTTTTCCAGCAGTGACCAAACAAAATCCTAGTGCTCTATTGGCTCTGGCTTTTTGCGCTTCATTGACAATTTGATCTATACTCTTGTGTCGATATGTTTCAATATCCGCATGGTACCTAGCACTTTGTGTACAAAATGAGCAATCTTCACTACAGCTTCCACTCGATATATTACTAATTGCACACAAATAAATCATCTACGCATCCACTCTATTTTTACATTTTATACACTCAAAAATCTCTTTTTTTCTCAGAGTTCTTGAAGCCATGACATAACCACAACCATCAGCTTCACATTTTTTAGTGGTAGGAAGATAAGTAGAGATAAATTTACATTTTGGATATGCTGAACATCCATAAAATTTCCCTCTTCTTGATTTTCGCTCCACAATCCCCGCACCACACTCTGGACAAGGTACATCAGGAATCACTTCTAAGACTTTTTTCTCTGTAACATTTCCTTCACCATCAACGTTTTGTGTATATTTACATTTTGGAAAACCACTACACGCGATAAACTCACCATATCGCCCTTTTCTCTTCAGTAACTCTTCACCACATTTTGGGCATTTTTCACCTGTAGGAATTGCTACTTTTTGGCTTTTAATATTTTTCTTTCCATCTTCAATCTCTTTGATAAATGGATCATAAAAGTCCCAAAGTACTTTTTGCCAATCCTTGTTACCTTCAGCAATCTCATCTAAGTCCTCTTCCATGCCAGAGGTAAAGCTGCTATCTACAATATTTGCAAAATGTTTTTCTAGAAGCTCAATTACTTTAAAAGCATTTTCAGTAGGAATAAGTTGTTTTTTCTCAATCTCAATATAACTTCTTGAAGTCAAAAGTGAAATTGTAGGTGCATATGTAGAAGGCCGTCCAATTTCTAGAGACTCAAGTTTTTTAATTAAACTCGCTTCTGAGTACCGAGAAGGAGGCTCAGTAAAATGTTGATTGGCTTTTAACTCACTCAATTCTACCTCTTTACCTTTTTCAAGCTCTGGAAGTAACTTATCTTTATCACTTGCTCCAAGTACTCTATAAAAACCATCAAACATAAGCTTTCGTCCACTTGCTTTAAACTTTGAACTTTTACTTTCAAAGATAATTGACTGAGACTCAAAAAGCGCATCTGTCATCTGTGAAGCAATAAAACGATTATAGATGAGCGTATAAAGTTTTAACTCATCAGATTTTAAAAAACTCTTTGCAATTTGTGGAGTAAAAGAGAGAATCGTAGGACGAATGGCCTCATGCGCTTCTTGAGCACCTTTTGATTTTGATTTATAGTATTTTGGTTTTTCTGGGAGATATTTATCTCCATAACTACTTAATATATGTTCTCTTGCACCTTCAATAGCTTCAGATGCAACATTTAAACTATCTGTTCTCATATATGTAATCACACCTGTTACACCTTGATCAGTTTTTACACCTTCATAAAGTGTTTGTGCGACCATCATCGTTTTTCTTGGACTAAAACCAATAACAGATGATGCAGTTTGTTGAATTGTAGAAGTCATAAATGGCGGATTTGTAGAAGTTTTTCTCTGTTTCTTTTCAAGAGATCCTACTATAAAAGTCTCTTTTTCAATAATCTCTTTGGCATTTTTAGCAACTTCACCGGCAGAAATTGTCATCTTATCAATTTTTTTACCTTCAAATTCAACCATAATAGATTCAATCGTCTTTTCAAATAGTGCATCAAGTGACCAATATTCAACAGGGATAAAAGCTTTGATCTCTCTTTCTCTGTCTACTACGATCTTCAAAGATGAACTCTGAACACGACCAGCACTCAAACCTTTTTGAATCTTTGAAGCGATAAGTGGAGAGAGCCTATACCCCACTATCCTATCTAGTAGTCGTCTTGCTTGCTGTGCATTAACACTGTCAATATCTATTCGTCTAGGATTTTCTAGTGAGTGATCAATTGCTTTTTTAGTAATCTCATGAAAAACGATACGAGGAATCTCCACAGGATCAGCACCAATTGCTGTAGCAATATGAAAGCCAATCGCCTCCCCTTCGCGATCCTCATCCGTCGCGATATAGACTTGATCACTCTTTTTAGCAAGATCTTTAATCTCTTTGACAATCTTAGAATGATCTCTGGATACTCGATACTCTGGTGTAAAGACTTGATCCTCTACTTTAATTCCAAAAGAACTTTTAGGAAGATCACGTATATGACCTTTACTGGCGATAACAGTGTACTCATTTCCTAAAAAGTTTTCAATAGTTCTAGCTTTAGTTGGTGACTCGACGATAATTAAATTTTTCAAATTGTTTTTCCATATATATGTTTTGAGGAGGTATTATAGCAGAATTGATTTAGTTGTAAAGATAAATATAAAAAATTCAATTATTAAAATCTTTACGCAATAAACTAATAAAAATAAAAATATTTAATAAAAAGTCTAATTCCTTTAAATAATATAATAAAGGTAAAATTTTTCATAAAAAGGGTTAAGTTTCTTTACTTTGGTACGATTTAGTTTGTAAGAAGCAAGGATGCTATCTTAAAACAAAACAAAAGGATTTACAATGGGTTTTAGAATTAACACAAACGTCGCGGCAATGAGTTCACATATGAATTCAGTTAACAACAATAGAGGTTTAGACAAATCACTTGCAAGTTTAAGCTCAGGTCTTAGAATCAATACAGCTGCTGATGATGCATCAGGTCTTGCGATTGCTAACCAACTTAACTCTCAAGCAGAAGGTTTAGGTCAAGCTATCAAAAATGCAAATGATGGTATCAATGTTGCACAAACTGCTGATGGTGCTCTTGAAGAGTATACGAACATTATCAATACTGTTAGAACGAAATCAATTCAAGCAGCATCTGATGGTCAAAATGATGTTTCAAGAGAAGCAATTCAAAGAGATATTACAAAGCTTTTAGAAGAGGCTCAAAATATTTCTGATACAACTTCTTTTAATGGTCAAAAACTTCTTGATGGTACATTTAAAGATAAAGAATTCCATATCGGTGCTTATGCAAATGAAACTGTTGGAATGGATATCTCAAGTACTGCAACAAATGCTATAGGTGCCTTTGCAAGTTATGAAGGTGGTGCTGTAACTGGTGGTGCTGCAGCGGTAACTGCAGTAATTAATGGTACAACAGCAGCAGCAAGTTCAGCAGATACTGCATCAGGAGCAAATACTACAGCGCACACAGCAGGTTCAGCATGGGCAATTGCAAAAGAGATTAATGCAATCGCTAACACAACTGGTGTTAGTGCAAGTGCAGAAACTGAAGTTACACAAGGTGCAGTAGTTGGTGGAACACTAGCAGCTGGTACCACTATCAATGGTATTGACATTGGGGCAGTTGCTGTTTCAGCAAATGACAGTGATAATGCACTTATGAATGCTATTAATGCAATTTCAAACCAATCAGGTGTAACAGCATCAAATGATGGTGGTAAAATGGTATTAAAATCAAGTGATGGTAGTGATATTACACTTGCGGGTACAGATAGTTCTGCAGTTACAGGTTTAGCTAATGCAACAACTGGTGGTAAAATTACACTAGAGAGTGATACAGCTATTACTACAACAGCTGTAGCAGGTTTTGCAGCAGTTACGACAAGTACAGCAAATGCATTAAACTCTATTGATGTTACAACAAGAGAAGGTGCTGAAACTGCAATCAAAACAACTGATGCAGCTTTAAGAAACATTGATTCAATTAGATCTGAAATCGGTTCTACTCAAAATCAACTTGAGTCTACAGTAAGAAATATCTCTGTAACGCAAGTAAATGTTACAGCAGCTGAGTCTACAATCCGTGACGTTGACTTTGCAGCTGAGAGTGCTAACTTACAAAAACATAACATCCTAGCACAGTCTGGTGTTTATGCTATGAGTCAAGCAAACTCTGCTCAACAGAATGTAATGAGATTGTTACAATAGTAACTTCTTTTTATACCTCTTTTTCAAAAGCCTTCGGGCTTTTGAAATCACTTTTTTATCCCTTTTTGCTTACAATACCCTCATGCCACGAATCAACAATGATAAATTTTACAAAAATGCACTTAAAAAATACGGAGCAAATGCCAAAGGTCTTAACTGGCATGATAATTATTCTCAAATTAAACGTTTTGAGGTTATCCTAGAACTATTATTACATGATTTAGAACCAAGTGACACTATTATCGATGCGGGGTGTGGATTTGGAGATTTTTACACTTTTATAAATGAGTTGTATCAAATAAATTACACAGGATATGAAATTGTAGAAGAAAATGTCAAAATAGCTAAAGAACGCACTTCACAAGAAATTTTTCATAAAGATATACTCACAGATTCTTTAGAAAGAGCAGACTTTTACATTGCAAGTGGATCGATGAACATTCTCAGTCGTTTTGAAACTTTTCTATTTATTGAGAGATGTTTTGAGTCATCAAAAAAAGGATTTGTATTTAATCTCCCTTATGGCAAAGATGAGAGTAAAAACTTTAACTACTTTTTGCCCCAAGAAATTAAACATTTTGCCAAAAAATTTAAGTGTGAAATCACTACTAGATCAGGTTACCTCCCACATGACTTTACCGTCTTTTTAAAACGAATTTAGATAAAATCCCGATAATTATATATAGAGGAACATACTTTGGGACAAACAATTACAGAAAAAATATTTAGCGAACATGTTGGTAAAGAGGTCAAAGCGGGGGAAATTATCCGCTGCAATATTGACATGGTGATCGGAAATGACATCACAACACCTATCTCTATCCGTGCTTTTGAAGAGAGTGGCGCAACCAAACTTGCAAAGCCTGATAACTTTTCAATTGTTATGGACCATTTCATTCCTGCAAAAGATATTGCATCAGCAAACCAAGCAAAAATCAGTCGTGAATTTGCCTACAAACATGATTTAAAACTTTTCTTTGATGAAAAAGATATGGGAATTGAACATGCCTTACTTCCAGAAAAAGGACTTGTAATTCCAGGAGATGTGATCATCGGTGCAGATTCACACACATGTACACATGGTGCATTAGGTGCTTTTGCTACGGGTATGGGTTCAACAGACCTTGCATTTGCGATGATTACAGGAGGAAACTGGTTTAGAGTTCCTGAGTCAATCAAGGTAGTTTTCACAGGTAAACCAAAACCTTATGTTTATGGAAAAGATCTTATTTTAGAGATCATTAGACAAATTGGTGTTGATGGCGCACTATATCAGACACTTGAATTTACAGGTGATACGATACAGCATCTTGACATGGATGATCGTTTTAGCCTTTGCAATATGGCAATTGAAGCGGGTGCAAAAAGTGGGATTGTTGCAGTTGATGAGATCACAAAAGAGTTTTTAAAAGATAAAGAGTTAAGAGAAGAACCAAAGTATCACTACTCTGATGATGATGCTTCCTATGTTAAAACTATTGAAATAGATGTAAGCAAGCTTGATCCAGTAATCGCCTATCCTCACTTACCATCAAATGGAAAATCAATCAGACAAGCAGTTGAAGATGATTTACATGTAGATCAAGTATTTATCGGAAGTTGTACTAATGGACGACTTGGAGATTTACGTATTGCTGCTGAAATTATGAAAGGCAAAAGAGTCGCAAAAAGAACTAGAATGATTGTCACTCCAGCAACTCAAAAAATCCTAAAACAAGCAGAAAAAGAGGGTTTAATTGACATCCTTATTGATGCTGGTGCAGTTGTGAGTAATCCAACATGTGGGGCCTGTCTAGGTGGTTATATGGGAATTTTAGGAGACAACGAACGTTGTATCTCTACGACAAATAGAAACTTTGTAGGTCGTATGGGAGCTAGAACTTCAGAGATCTACCTTGCAAACTCTGCTGTTGCAGCAGCAAGTGCGATTACTGGTAAAATTACCGATCCAAGAGATTTATAGTTGTATGATATCCCATGTATCATTTTTGCCGGGGGTAAAAGCCGGCGCATGGGAAGAGACAAAGCCCTTCTTCCATTTGATCAATTTGATACATTAACAGAGTTTCAACTCGCCAAATTTACACCCCATTTTAAAAATATTTATATAGGGTGTAAAAGTAAAACAAAGTTTGATTTTAAAGCTAATTTTCTTGAAGATTTACCACAATTTGAAGATTCAGCACCACATATTGGACTCATTTCAGCATTTGAAGCACTTAAAACCGATGTAATCTTTGTTGTAAGTGTAGATGCACCATATTTTAATAGTGAACATTTTGAAAAACTCTACCAAAACTTAGATACTTATGATGGAGTAGTTGCCCAAAGTCCAAATGGAAATCAACCACTTTGTGCACTCTATAGGAAAAGTATACTTCCTCATTTAAAAATATTGGTCAAAGAAAAGAAATACCGCTTCGCACATCTTTTTGAAAAAATTACAGTTAATTTTGTAGTATTTGAAGATGAAAATATTTTTACAAATCTCAATACTCCTGAAGATTATGAAAAAGTACATAATCTATCTTGAAACAGTCTAAATAATTTAATAATTTAGTCTACTTATTTACAATATTTCGCTAAAATATTCTCTTTTTTAGGGGGAACTATTGAAAAATATAAAAAAAGTTCTATTTTCTATGGAATTGATGATAATACTAACTATCATATTTGGTATCGCAAGTGCGATGGGTACCTTTATAGAGAATGATCATGGAACAGAAACAGCATGGGCGGTAATCTATACTACTAAATGGTTTGAACTTATACAAATACTTTTAGCAGTCAATTTAGTTGGCAATATGTTTAAATATAACATGTTTAAAAAAGAGAAGCTACCACTTATCCTTTTTCATGGTGGCTTTATCGTTGTACTTCTAGGAGCAGCGATTACAAGGTACATTGGATACGAGGGAGTCATGCATATCCGAGAAGGTGATTCAAGTAATGTCATCAGATCAAGCGACTCTTATGTACAGTTTCAAGCACAATCAGGAGAAGAAACAAAAAGAACTGAAATCAAAAAACTTATGTCTAAAATATCTTCAAATGATTTTAACTTAAACTTTGATATTAATGGAAAAAGTGCCAAAGTATCTTACAAAGACTATATACCTAACGCACAAAAAACACTTATAGAAGATCCTAACGGAATTCCTATGATAGATATGACAATACTCATCAGCCAAAATAATCCAAAACAGTTCTTACTCAAAGATGGTGCATCATTTGATAGTCACTCCGCGATTATAACACTTAATAAAAAAGTTGAAAAAAGTGATACTCCTACAGTCAATCTCTTTACAAAAGATAATAAATTCTATTTTATAAGTGACACCAACGCTTCATGGTTTCGGATGCAAGATAGTGCAAGCGGTGTCTATGAAGCAAATGTTGAACATCTATTTGAACAAGGGAAACTTTATGATTTAGGTGATGTAAAGTTTGTACCTAAAGCTCTGTTTGTCAAAGCAAAAGAGACACTTACCTCTGCCACTGCAGAAGGTGGACGCACTATGCAAGGAGCAACACCATCAGCACTAGTTGTTGACCTCTCCTATGATGAAAAAACTAAAGAGCTTGTTTTATACGGTTTTGGAAAAGGAACCCAAGGACGTAAAATATCTACAACAATTTCAGGAGTAAAGTTTGATCTTGAATGGGGTGCAAAACTTCTTGAACTTCCTTTTTCTATTAAACTTAATGATTTTCAATTAGAGCGTTATCCAGGTTCTATGTCTCCTTCATCATACGCTAGTGACGTAACCCTTATAGATGAAAAAGATGGAGTCAACATGCCTTTTAGAATTTTTATGAACCATATCTTGGATTATAAAAGCCATAGATTTTTTCAATCCTCTTATGATACAGATGAGCAAGGTACAATCCTTTCTGTAAACAATGACCCAGGTAAAATACCAACTTATATAGGATATTTTCTACTCTCACTTGGATTTATTTTAAATATTTTAAATCCAAAAAGTAGATTTAGAAAGCTTGCATCTGCAATCCAAAAGGATACAATACTTAAAAATACAGCGGCATTTATTGCCATTATGATGATCACAAACGCACCACTTTATGCAGAGCAATCTTTATCTGATTCATTAAAAATTGTTCAAAATTATGATAAAGCACATGCTGCAAAATTTGGTGATCTCTTAGTTCAAACAGTTGATGGAAGAATTAAGCCACTAGATACATTTTCAAATGAAGTACTATTAAAACTTGCTAAAAAATCAAAAATGGAAGGTCTTGATTCAAACCAAATTATGCTTGGGATGATCACTGCTCCAAAAGCATGGCAAGATATCAAACTTATCAATGTAAAACATAGTAAAGTAAAAAAGATTTTAGGACTTGAACCCAATGATACACATGCCTCTTTTAGTAACTTTTTTGATTATAAACAAAAGGTTGCTTATAAATTGGCTGATTTTATAGAAGAGTCTTCACAAAAACGTCCCATCCAAAGAAACCAATTTGACAGAGAAATTATCAAAACCGATGAGAGACTCAATATCGCTTATATGATTTACACAGGTGATTTGATGAAAATAGTACCTAAACCAAAAGATGAAACTCAAAAATGGTACTCAGTCAAAGATGCTATAAGTACGTTTGAAGCCAAAGATAGTGGCATGATACGAAACCTATTTATCAACTATTTTGACAAAATCACAGTCGCACAAACATCTAAAAATTGGAAAGAGGCAGATGAGGCACTAGGACTTATTTCACAATATCAAAGATCTGTCGCATCCGATATCATCCCAAGTCAAAGTAAACTAGATGCTGAAAAGTTTTTCAAACGTATCTCGCTTTTTAATAAACTCATTTTAGTATATCTCTTTGCAGGTATAGCACTATTAGTTATCATCATGACAAAGATGTTAAAGCCAAAACTCAATATACAAAAAGCATCTAAAATAGTCTTAGCAATCATTGCTATTGCATTTTTACTGCATACTTTGGGACTTGCAGCGCGTTGGTATATAGGAGGTCATGCACCATGGTCTAATGCTTATGAAGCCATGCTTTATGTCGCATGGTCAATGGGATTAGCAGGACTTGTTTTTGCTAGATATTCTCTTATTGCTCCTGCATTAACAGGTATTATCACAGGTATTACATTAGGTGCGACTTTTATAAATGAGATGGATCCACAAATTACAAACCTTGTTCCTGTTCTTAAATCTTACTGGCTCAATATTCATGTATCAGTTATTACTGCAAGTTACGGCTTTTTAGGACTTAGTATGATACTTGGATTCTTTGCGCTGATCCTATTTATCTTTAAAAACGAAAAACGACCGGATCTTCAAAGAAGTATTGTAGAAGCAACTAGAATAAATGAAATGACTGCTATTCTAGGTATCTCTATGCTCACAATTGGAAACTTCTTAGGTGGTGTTTGGGCAAATGAATCATGGGGAAGATATTGGGGCTGGGATCCAAAAGAGACTTGGGCATGGATATCAATACTTGCATATGTTGTAGTACTTCATATCCGTTTTATACCAGCGATCAAAAAGAATTATGAATATTGGTATTCAGTAGCATCAACTGTTGCTTATTCTGTAATTATCATGACATTTGTAGGAGTTAATTACTATTTGTCAGGAATGCACTCTTATGCTGCAGGAGATCCCGTACCAATTCCTAACTATCTCTACTATATCATCGCTTTAGTTGTAGGTGTGATAGCACTCTCTTATCCTAAGAGATCTTTTAAAGCATAAATGCAGCTTGTAGAAAATACTTTTTCACAAAGGTATGAGGTAAAAAAATCAATTTTTATCTCATACCTTACTCCTATCGCTAAATTTGAAAAACTTAAAAGTCAACTAAAATCCGAACATCCAAAAGCAAGTCATATTATCTACGCCTACCGCACACTAAATGAGTATGACCAAATAGTTGAAAATTCTAGTGATGATGGAGAGCCAAAAGGATGCGCAGGAGCACCAACACTTAGCGTACTTCGGGGTGAAGACATCATCAATAGTGCACTCATCACAGTTCGATACTTTGGAGGCACAAAACTTGGTACTGGTGGTATGATACGAGGATATGGCTCAGGGGCAAAAGAGGTTATCAAATCTGCTGAATTCAAACTATATGAAAAAAAGTTTTTGATCTCTTTTGAAACTCCCTATGCACTAGTGAGTAGATATGAACACTATTTTGACAATGAAGATATTATATATCCAAATAGAGACTTTAGAACTACAACAGTTTCATGGAAGTTAGAACTGACAGTAGAAGATATTGAAAAATTTAAATTGTTTGAACAAAACCTTTAATCATCACATTTATCACTCTCATCTTTGAATACATGATATAACATAGCTGATATATCAAATTTCACTATTGTCTTTGTCATGCCAGAATAATAAGGGATTACTTCTAAAAAGAGATAAGCTAAAAGAAGCATTGGAAAAAAGATATAAGTACTGAGCATAAACCCTTTAAGTTTATAACGTTTTCGAACCCATTCTATCGCTATTTTTGAGCCACTCATACAAAGAATAGACTCAAATGCGATTACAAAACCTATAACTAAATAAGTTAAAATAAAAATGATCTTAAAAACTTCTATCAAAAATTCCATCGTTATAACATCTCTTGCATTTGAACTTCTGTGAGTGTTTTAACACCGAGTGTCATGGCTTTGTCATATTTGCTACCAGCATCTTCTCCATAGATCAAAAAATCTGTCTTTTTGGAGACTGAACCTGTTACTTTACCACCAAGTGTCTCTAACATCTCTTTGATCACTCCACGACTTTGACTCATGCTTCCTGTTAAAACAACTACTTTATCTTTAAATGGATTCTCTTTTGCTTCTACTTTTCGTAAAACTTCGGGCTCAATTTTCTCAAAAAGATGCATAATCATCTCTCTATTGACACGCACAAACTCTAAAACTGATTCTGCCATCTCTTCACCAAATCCATCAAGTGCCACTAAAGATTCTTTATCTGCATCAATAAATTCTAAACCAAATGCTTCACAAAGTTTTTTACTTCCAACTTCACCCACATGCTCCATGCCAAGTGCGTTAATCACTCTTGCACATGAACTTCCTTTTGTCTGCTTTATGGAATTTAGTAAATTTTGTACTTTTTTATCTTTAAAACCTTCTAGTTTTAAAAGTTCCTCTTCTTCTAATGAAAATAGGTCTAACACACTTTTTACCAAACCTTCTTGATATAGCTTTTCAACTATTTTTTCACCTAAGCCATCAATATTAAGACATTTTCGACTCGCAAAATATTTGATAGAATTTACAACTCTTGCACTACACTCCAAGTTTTGACACTTGACAAGTATCCCTTCATCTAACAGCTCTATTTCACATACTGGACATTGTGCTGGTCTCTCAATCTTTTTCTCGCTTCCATCACGATACTGCTCTTGTACTTTGATAATTTTTGGTATCACATCACCACTTCTGATAAGAATAACGGTATCATCAATCATAATATTTTTTCGCTCTATTTCATCAAAGTTATGAAGTGTGGCACGCTCTACAATAACACCTTCTATATCAGTAGGCTCTACAACAGCTACTGGAGTCACAACACCTGTTCGGCCAACTTGAAGTACAATATCTTTAATTTTTGTACTTTTTTCGAGTGCTGGGAACTTGTACGCACACATCCATTTAGGATTTTTAACCGTGTATCCTAAATCCTCTTGTAAATCAACTTCATCAACCTTGATCACAAGTCCATCCATCATCATTTCTATCTCATCTCTTTTTGAAATAATTTCGGTATAAAAATCTCTTATCTCATCAACATCATTAATCTTTTTATACGTAGGTGGTGCTAAAAATCCAAAGCTATAGATCATCTCCATTTTTTCACTGAGTAGTTTTTGACTTAAACTGTTTTCACCCACTCCCCATGGATAAAAGAAAAGTCTTCTTTTTGCAGTGATCTTTGAATCAAGCTGTCTTAAACTTCCAGCAGCGGCATTTCTTGGATTTGCAAAAAGTGACTGTCCCTCTTCTAATCTCTCATCATTAATTTTTTGGAAATCACTCTTTTTAATCACCACTTCACCACGAATTTCTATTAATTCTTTATATGGTATTTCTAACGGTACAGAACGGATGGTTTTAACATTCTCAGTAACATCTTCACCTATAACACCATCCCCTCTCGTAATAGCTTGTTTTAACAATCCATCTTCATAGATGATATTCAAACTTGCACCATCAAATTTTGGTTCACAAAAGTATGATGGTGCAGTTACATTTTTTTCAATCCGTTTAATCCACTGCAACAATCCCTCATGGTCAAATATATCCTCCATACTCCACATTCTCTTAAGATGTGTCGCTTTAGAAAAACCTTCACGAACGATACCTCCAACTCTTAATGTTGGAGAATCAAAAGCTTTATGTTCTGGATGATTTTCTTCATAATTCAAAACTTCTCGATAGAGTTTGTCATACTCTTCATCAGTAACAAGTGGATTATCTAACACATAGTAGGCATGTGCATATCTTTTTAATACGTCTATTTTTTGATTATATATATCTTTTGTCATAAGG
>JADGDK010000068.1 GCA_016744895.1 Campylobacterales bacterium
GAGTTGACCCTGATAAGTGTATTTTATGTTCATATTGTATGAATGCTTGTCCTTATGATGCAAGATATGTAGATGATAGAACCATGACCGTTGATAAGTGTACTTTCTGTACAGATACGAGACTTGCACGGGGTGAAGTTACCACAGCATGTCAAAATACCTGTCCAACTAAAGTAAGAACTTTTGGTGATTTAGATGATCCTGAAAGTGAAATCAGTGAATTGCTTAGAACAAGAGAATATTATACACTCAAAGCAAATCTTGGTACTAAACCAAAACTATTCTATCTAACATAAGGAGTTGATGATGGCAGAAACAATAGAAACAGAAAACAAAAAATCAGCAATCAAAGATTTTATCTCTACAATTCCTTTTAATAAGATAGGAATTAAGGATTTAATGAGTTTTGAAAAAACACCAAGAAACTTGTTGATAGCAGTAGTGACTGTATCTTTTTTAGCAATGTTTGTTATAGGTGTTGCGATATATTTGATGCATGGACATCATGCGTATAATGTGACTAGAGAACATCCATGGGGATTGTTAATTGCGGTATATATTTTCTTTGTTGTATCTTCAACAGGATTATGTATTGTAGGTTCACTAGGGGATGTATTTAAATTTAAAGATTATGAGCTTATCTCTAAAAGAGCAATTTTTGGCTCAATTGTAACAATTTTAGCAGGGTTTGCTGTAATTGCATTTGAGATTGGGCATCCAGTTACTATGATGGTCTATAACATCCTTAGTCCAGGTCTTACCTCTGCGATATGGTGGATGGGGACTCTTTATGGATTGTACTTAACTTTTATGATTATTGAGTTTGTATTTTTACTAAAACATGATATGAAAATGGCAAGAATATTTGGATTAACAGGTCTTTTAGTAGGACTTGCAGCACACTCAAACCTAGGTTCAGTATTTGGTTTTTTAAATGCTAGACCGATTTCAAATGGTGTGTTTTATCCAACGTACTTTATCTTGACTGCGTTTATAACAGGTATTTTTATTGCCTTTATAATTATGGGACTTAGGTATAGATTGGAGTTTCCTGAAGAAGTAAAAAAGATGTTGACTGGACTTGCAAAAATTCAAGCATTGTTAATCTCAATCTTGATCTTTTTTGTAACATGGAAAATGTTAACAGATATATATGGAGGCATGCCAAACCGTGCAGAAGTAGCTGTTCATATTTTAGGTTCTTGGACTTTTTGGGCAGAAGTGGTGTTGGCTATGTTGATTCCATTGGTAGTGATTTTAAAAGATATGGGTAAATCTCATGTACTTCTATTTTGGGTATCACTTAGTGGTATGGTAGGTATCTTTTTTATGAGATATAACCTTGTTCACGATACACAACTCAAACCATTACAGATGTTAAAAAAGACAGAGTATCAACTTCCTCCAGAGTGGGTTCAGTATTTCCCAAGTGCTACTGAGATCATGATCTCTCTTGGTGGTCTTGGTCTTTGTATGCTCATGTATTGGGCTGGAACTAAAATGTTCAATCTTGATGAAGAGACTCACTAGAAACTTTATATCATTCAAAGCCTATAAATGATAGGCTTTGAACTTACATATTTTAAGTTGGAGATATTTTAGTGAAAAAAGAATTAGTTATTTATTTTGTTGTTATTTTAGTTGTAGCATTAAGTTGGCATCATAAACAGTGGCTTGATCATCCTTTTGAACATCTTATTGGACTACCGCAAGGTGGAGCTTTTGGAATTCCTGGTGTAATTCATCCGTTAGTTTTTGGTTTTTTAGCTTATCTGCTTTTATGGATACCTAGATTGATAGCTAAACTATTTACAAAGAGTAAATAGTTTATTCTACTTTTGTATCCATCTTTCTAATTGGTCAAAATATGCTATAATTATACTTTATGATAATAATAAAGGATAATTATGTATAAGATATTAACATTACTAACTTTGTCACTTTTTTCTTATGGGCAACAACACTCTTTTGAGCCAAGTACGACGTGTAAAGAGTGTCATCCTGTAATCTATGATGAGTTTCAATCCACACAACATGCAAATGCTTCAATCTTTAAAGATGAAATTCACGCAGCTGTTTGGAAAAAACATCCTAAAAATACTAAGCTTCAATCTTATGGATGTGCTAAATGCCACACTCCAGCAGCGTCAAATCTAGATGAATTGGTACAAAAAAATAATAGTATTTTACCAGATTTAAATGACAGTACACAGGTTGAAGGTGTTTCATGTGCTTATTGTCATCGTATTGAGTCTATAAAACACGGTCATATGATGAATGAAAATATCATCTCTAAAGAGGGAAAAGCTTATTTTGGTACCCTCAAAGATCATATCGATTCACCATTTCATAAAGTCAAAACACAAAGTATACATTTTAATAATGGAAATGTATGTATTGGGTGTCATTCTCATAAAAAAAACAAACATGATATGAACGTTTGCTCGACTAATATCAAAAATGAACTTGACGAAGCAAATTGTGTCAGTTGTCATATGCCAAAAGTCAAAGGAAGTATTTCTATCATGCGAGAGACTAAAGAGCATACTTTTCATGGCTTTCCAGGAACACATTCGCATCAAGATATGTTAGCCAAATATGTAGATCTAGAGCTCTTAAAAGGGATCAATGGCTTTGACATTGCGATCAACAATAAAAGCTCACATGCCTTGACACTTCATCCTATGAGAGTGATGCAACTTAGAGTTAAAATAGCAAGAGATGGTGAGAGTAAAGTATTTACGCCTAAAGGTTTTGTCCGTGCAATAGGTGCTGATGGTAAACCTACACCGCCATGGCTTGCCAAAGAGATTGTCAAAGATAGTTCTGTAAAAGCAAATGAAAAACGGGTTATAAACTACAATTATAAGCTTCTCAAAGGGGATAAAGTAGAAGTGACAATTGGATATTATCTTGTTAATCCAAAGATGCTTAAAGGACTAAATTTAGAAAAAAGTGCAGTAGCGACAAAATTTCATCATTTTAAAACAGAAAGTTTTATGATTGGAAAGTAAGCACATTGCTTACTTTTGAACACCTTCAATAACTGGAACAAAAAGACAACTATCTAATCTTTCAACTTTTATTTTCCTGCCATTTTTGATAAATCTTGTGATGATTTGTTGACCATTTTCATCGATAGGTGCGACAAGGATTCCACCATCTTTTAATTGGTCAAAAAGATGCATAGGAGGTTCTGGAGCTGAAGCTGAAAACAAAATCCTATCATATGGTGCATAACTCTTCCACCCTCTGTTCCCATCGTCAAATCGTGTGTGAATATTTGTAAGACTTAAGTTTCTAAAGCACTCTTTTGCTTCATTTAAAAGAGGTTCAATTCTTTCGATTGTAAAAACACGACGAAACATTTTACTCAAAACTGCTGCTTGATAACCACTTCCACATCCAATCTCTAAAACACTATCAGTACCATTTGCATTAAGTGCTTCACTCATTTTTGCAACAGTCATTGGTGAGCTTATCCATTGGTTTGCTGAGAGTGGAAGTGCATCAAGTTTATAGGCGTGATGTTTAAAACCACGAGGTACAAATATCTCTCTCTCAGTTTTAGAAATTGCCTCTTTGACATTTGATGAAAGTGGAAAAATACGATTTATTTCAAGTGCCATCTGTTCACATTTGTGTAAATGTAGGCTATCATTTTGAATATGTCTTTGTATCATGAAATTCCTATATCCATATATCTTCGCATTTTTTTGATCTCTTTTAGGTCTGCTGAGAGTGTGATATATTCACTACTGTCATCTCTGAATTCTTCTCCAAAAGGAGTGATGATACCAGAGCTTGAAGCCATATCAGAGTTGGAACTGTCACTTGCGATTACAAATGCTTGATTGATGATAGCCATTGACTTTGTAATGGCTTCAAATTGCTCTTTTCTTAGCTTCCCCCAAAGTGCTGGAATCAAGATGATATCAGCTCCTTGAAGGCGTTCCCAAAATTTTATAAATCTTATCTCAAAGCAGATTAAAATCGCATATCTAACCCCATCTACTTCAACTATTTTAATATTTTCTTCATCTCCAGGTTGAAAGTATTTATCTTCATCTCCAAACTTAAAAAGTTTTGCTTTGGGTTGTGAGTGAACGACTTTACCATTGTGTAATATTTTTGCACTATTGTAAAATTTATCCTCTATTTTTTCAGTAAGAGTAAAAGCGATAACTTTGTCATATGAGAGCTCTTTTAAGGTTTCAAGTGCTATTTGTCCAAAATCTGCAGCCTCTTGCATTTTATCAAAGCTAAAGTTTGTCAAACAAAGTTCAGGTGCAACTACAACACTTCCTGTAGGTGTTTTTTTGATATGAGAAATGAGTTTTTGGAAATTCTCTTCATACTGATCCTCAAAAAAAGGAAATTGAAGTGCAATCAATTCCTTTTTAGAAGTCATCAAAGTTGAGACTTCCTTTTGAGTAGTTGGTAACATTTCCTTCAAAGAAGTTTGTTTTTTGGTCATTAAAACTTGAGAAATTATCAACCCATTTGATAGGATGTTCTCTATGATAACGTTTCTCTAACCCAACAGCATGAAGTCTTTTATCTGCAAGGTATTTGATATAATCTTCAATAATATCGTCAGTTAATCCTAAGATTTGACCTTCTGTGATATGTCGTCCCCAAGAGATTTCAAGCTCAACTGCTTTATCAAACATTTCGTAAACTTCTTCAATGAGTTCAGGTGTAAAGAGTTCAGGTCTCTCTTTTCTCGTAGCATTTATCATGTTTTGGAAAATCAGAAGATGTGTTACTTCATCTCTTTGGATAAAACGGATCATTTGAGCACTACCCAGCATTTTACCACTTCGTGCCAAAGTATAAAAGAAAGTAAATCCACTGTAAAAGTAGATACCTTCTAAGATTTGATTTGCAAACATTGCTTTGAGGATATCAGTATCAGTTGGGTTTCCTGCAAGTGTTTCATATACATGTGCGATATTGTCATTTTTATGTTTTAGCATAGGGTCTTGTCGCCACATATCATAGATTTCATCTGAGTTTTGAGAGATACTATCTACCATCACTGCATAACTTTGAGAGTGAAGTGCCTCTTCAAAAGCTTGTCGTACCAGTATGAGGTTGATTTCTGGTGAAGTGATATAGGGATTGACATTATCAATAAGGTTATTTGTCTGTAAAGAGTCCATAAATATGAGCTGTGAAAGTGCTTTATCATAAGCTCTTTTTTCTGCATCAGTCAGTTGTTTATAGTCTCTGACATCTGTTGTCATATCAACTTCTTTTGGAAACCAAGTATTGTTAAGCATCATATCCCAAAGATTGTAAGCCCATTGGTATTTAATATTGTTTAGTTCAAATAGTCCTGTTGGATCTCCTCCAAAAATTCTTCTCTCATTGACACTTTCTGTTGAGTTTGGATTGTATATCTTTTTTCTTTCCATGATAGTTCCTTAGGTAATTAACCTATTATACATGAGGTTGGTTTAAAATGTATAGCCTAATCCAAGATAAGCAGCACTACTAGAAAAATCACTACTTAACATACCATAACTTTCAACTTCAAAGAGATTAAACATATTTGCTTTGACATCATCCATGCTCCAGTTTTTCTTACTGTATCCAAGTGTAATATGCAATTTTGGATATTGTGGAAGTGGTGCATAAGTAACTCCTAGATCAATGACACTATATCCTCCATCAATATCCATAGAAGAACGAATCCAGTCATTTTCAATACTACCTGTTTGGTACCCAAAACCAAAAGTTCCATAAGTTAAAAGATTTGGCATTAGTTCATAACTTCCTGTTATTGTTGGACCTAGTTTGTAAGTTTTGATACTTGTTTTTGTTGCTTTGAGAATATTGTATGTAAATTCTACAGTTTTTTTGAGATCTTTCATCTCAATAACTGGCATCGATAAACCAGTATTTATACCTATCCCTATAAAATTATTTTTTTCTCTATAAATGTCATAACCCAAGCCAAGATTTAAGTCAAATCCCCGAACTTTATAACTGCTTGGGGTCGGAATCGGTGTATAGTTGTTCACTGCATCATTAAAAGATCCAACAATAGGAAATTCATAAGTAATAGGATAAGACATTAGTGTTGTCATCTGATCTACAAAATCGCTACTGTAGATATCAGCGTTGTAGAAATAGTAGAGATTATTGTCTCCCATTTTGCCATGTGCTTCATTGATAGAAATTGTGTTGATATCTAAATCAAACGAGGTGTTCATAAATTTTGTGATACCCATTTCCCAATTAAACGTGCCACTTCCAAGACGAAGCTCTGCTGCATTAAGAGATGATATAAGTGCTATAGTTGTAAATAATTTTAATTTCATTGTATTTCCTTGAACATTTGATATAATCTTAGCATGAAAAAAATAATTATAATTTTAAACCTAATACTTTTGTTTACATCATCACATGCAGCTACAAATTCTGTTAAACAAAAAGCCGCACTAAAAATGTTAAATGTTATGAATAAAAATAGACTTCTTGATAAACATATCAATAGTATGATCAAGATGGAAGTTACTGGAAATCCGTTACTTTCTATGAAACAAAAAGAGGTAACTCAGTTTTTTCAACGATATGCTAGTTTTTCAAAACTAAAACCGCAGTTAGCACAAATGTATACACGAGAGTTAACGATTAAAGAGATGCAGCAATTTACTGCTTTTTTTGATACGAATGTGGGGCAAAAGATGATTTTGAAAATGCCTAGACTTATAGGGCTAAGTTCCAATTTAGCACAAAAGAAGATTCAAGAGCGTTACCCTGAACTTATTAATACTTTTTTACGAAGATAATAAATAGATTTTATTTTAAATTACTTTTTTATTTTTATTAAATAATAAGTATATTGTAATTGATAGACTAATATAATGTGTTCTAATTTTAGTTGAATTGGAGCATACTATATGAAGTACTTATTTTTGTTATTGTCTATATCCTTACTTACTGGTTGTATTCAAAATGTTAAATCATGGGAAAAAGGTACACTTTCAAAACCTCATATGCAAGATACCGCTGGACATACGCTTTTAAAAGGTGCTAAAGAGCAAATCTTTATCTCAAAAGAGGCAAGTCGTGGTGGTATTGGTGCTGGAAGTGGAGGATGTGGATGCAAATAAAAGTTTCTCTATTTACGGCAACTATATTGTTAGCAACTTTTGCACATGCTGAGGATTATGTGACTACTCAGTTGATGTTTTATGATGAAGATCATGAAGTTACTAATATCATATCTCCTATTGTCGCTCCTTCTCTGGAGGTCAATCTTGACTATGGAGCAAACTATACTTTTAATGGAAAAATTACGGTAGATGCAGTCAGTGGAGCTTCACCAACTTTTTATGATAAAAGTTTTGATACTTCTAGTGGAGCTTCTCCTTATCGTCACAGTACAAGCATGCCATCTCCATTTGCAAGAGGAGAAGAGGTAAGTGCTGGGGAAATTGGTTATGGATTGATAAATTATGCCGAAACTCGTATATTTGGAGCAGCAGCATTAACCAAGCGATTGGAAGAGAGTCGAGATGAGATGACTTTTGGACTCTCTTACTCTAACGAACATGACTATCATATCCCAGAGGCTTCTTTTAGCTATCTACATTGGCTTGATGATAGTAAGAATAGTTCACTTGAGGGGTCTGTTTCTTATCAACGAGGAGATGTATTACTTTGGTGTAGTGGAAACCGTGAGTGTGATGCCAGTAGTGGTGCGAGTGCTATTACCCATCAAAGTATCTCCAATATGCAGATCAGTTATGCTACCGTTATCGATACAAAATCTCAAGCTAAAATTTCACTCTTTGGTGCAAAAGAGATGGGATACCTCACAAATCAATACCTAAATGTTGTGCGAAACAAAGGGGGACGGCTCTATATAGAAAATGAGCAAAGACCTGATAGAAAAACAGCCTATGGTGTAAGGCTTGATTATGCAAGAAGTTTAAATGATAAATGGACTATGCAAACAAATTATCGTTACTATCATGATGATTGGGATATCAACTCTCATACCATAGAAGGGGAACTCTATTATTCCTATAATGATAAGCTCTCATTTGAGGGTGCATTGAGGTATTATACGCAATCAAGTGCAGAATTTTATAGTAGTGAAAGTGACTATTTTACAACACAAAAGTATGCATCTAGTGATCTTCGATTGGGTGAACTAAGTTCTATGAATTATCTAGTTGGGTTAGATTATAAGAGTAGTTCAAAATTTAGTTATTATGTGATGGTAGATTATTATCGCCAAGATAAGGATACACAAGCTATCGCTGTGATTGCAGGGCAAAAGTATAGTTTTTAAACTGTTATGGCAGTATTCTTTTTTGATACTCTTTAGGTAATATAGGACAAGTTTTGTTATCAATTTTTCCTGCAAAATGATAACGAAGTTTTCCTATCAAATCATACACAAAATTTCGAAAAATTTTTGGAAAAACCTCTATTAATTTTGCTAGAACAATCCATCCACTACCCAAAACTTTTAAAGTATAAATAACAGCATCACTTTTGTAAAGTACTTGACCTTTGGAATGGAAAATAATTGTATCATCCTCAATTGTACGTACTTTCATATCATTAAATGTTTTTCCAAATAATGGTGCATAATAGAGTTTTTTATTTTTATCATGTTTGAGTAGAAATCTTACAATTCCACTACAAAAACTACAAGTGCCATCATAAAAAAGAATAGCATTATTGCTCATTATTTCTCCTAATTTTACTCAATATGATTTTATTGATCAAGATTATGACATCTTTCATAAAAATATATAAAATAAAGGAGTATAATATAAATATTAAAGTTAAAACAAAGGAGTGAAATGCAAGATAAAATTAAAGGTACAAACCCTGAGACTATTATTGTGGATAACCAAGAGGTAAATCTTGATCTATTTATTGAAGCGTTTAAAGAGCTGAAAACTTCACAAAAGGTGGAGAGCAAGGCAAAAATGAAATACGCTCAGGAGCAAGAATTAAAACCTTATCAAGCTGAACTTATCAAGCTTCAGCAATATTTGGAAGATAACAATAGAAAAATGATCATCCTTTTTGAAGGACGAGATGCTGCAGGAAAAGGTGGTACGATAAGGCGTGTATCAAGATATATGAATGAAAAACATTATCGTATCGTTGCACTTGGTAAACCAACTGAAGAGCAGAGAACACAATGGTTCTATCAAAAGTATATTACTCAGTTCCCAAGAGGTGGAGAGATTGTTTTATTTGACCGTTCTTGGTATAACCGAGCAATGGTAGAGCATGTATTTGGTTTTTGTTCGAAAAAAGAGTATGACGATTTTATGAGAGGTGTTAAAGGTTTTGAAAAAGATTTAGTGAGACAAGATATCATTTTGATTAAACTTTATTTTTCTGTAACTAAAGATGAACAAGCCAAACGGTTTGAAAAACGGAAAACTGACCCTTTAAGACAATGGAAATTAAGTGAAATTGATGTTCAAGCTCAAGAGAGATGGGATGATTTCACAAACACTAAATATGAGATGCTCAAACAAACTCATGGACACAAAACTCCTTGGACAGTGTTGCGATCGGTAAATAAACACAAAGCACGTTTAGAAGCAATTAAAGTAATTTTAAACAGTGTTAATTATCCAGGACGAAATGAAGATTTAGAGTATATAACAGATCCTAAAGTTGTCATATCAGGCTCACGTGAGATAGAGCTTATGGAAGCACAACAGATTAAAAAAGGTAAGTTTATAGGTTAATATCTTTTTTAGGTTTTTATGATTTAAAAGATCATAAAAACCTTTTTTCTCCAACACTTAAGTCCCTCAACCACTATTTTCATGCTATCTTTTACTTTCGCTAAGCTATCATATACTTTTTAGGAGAAGTATATGCAAAGAGAAAAGATGACACTTACAACTAAAGTAGTGCTAGGAATGGTACTAGGAATCATAACTGGTCTTGTGATTAATTATACTGGGGTAAATACACCGGAGAGTTTTGTAGGTGATTATGTAGTTGGTGGTTTGTTTCATATCATCGGTACGATGTTTATTACTGCACTCAAGATGCTGGTTGTGCCACTTGTCCTTTTTTCATTGATTACGGGAGTACTTGGTATCGGGGATATTAGTGCATTAGGTAAAGTTGGTGCAAAATCTTTTGCTCTTTATCTTCTTACCACTGCGATTGCAATTGCTGTAGCGATAACGATTGCAGTAGTAAGTGGTATAGGTGAGGGTGCAAATCTTACGACATCAGCAGTTTTTACTGCCAAAGAGGCACCACCTTTAAGTGCAGTGCTTATTGATATTATTCCTTCAAATATTATCGATGCAATGGCAGAAGGTAAGATGCTCCAGATCATCTTTTTTTCTATCTTACTTGGAATTTCGATCTTGATGGTTGGAAAAAAAGCTGCACCGATTGTTAGTGGTATTGAAATCATGAATGAAGTCATGATGAATATGGTAAATATTATCATGGCTGTAGCACCATATGCTGTTTTTGCATTAATTGCTAAGGCAATCTCCAATCTTGGTTTATATCTTCTGGTCAATTTAGCAGGCTATGTCATAGTGCTGATTATCGCGCTTTTAGCACATCTCTATGGAACTTTGATGGGACTTCTTAAACTCTTTACTGGGCTTAGTCCAATGATGTTTTTAAAAAAGATGCGTAGTGTTCAAGTCTTTGCTTTTAGTACTTCCAGTTCAAATGCAACAATCCCTGTGACACTGAGATCGGTAACAGATAGATTGGGTGTCAATAACTCTGTAGCCTCATTTACCGTACCATTTGGTGCTACGATCAATATGGATGGTACCGCGATCATGCAAGGTGTAGCAACTGTATTTATCGCTAATGCTTATGGTGTGGATCTAGGAATTACAGGTTATTTGACGGTAATTATGATGAGTGTTTTGGCTTCTATTGGTACGGCAGGGGTACCTGGTGTTGGGCTTATCATGCTTTCAATGGTATTTACACAAGTTGGATTACCGGTAGAGGGAATTGGTTTGATTTTGGGTGTTGATCGGTTGTTGGATATGATCCGAACTGCTGTTAATGTCTCTGGAGATGCAACGGTTTCAGTTATCGTTGCTAAAAGTGAAGGAAAGTTTGATGCTGAGGTTTATGCAGATCCAGATGCAGGTGTATTAACTGAAGCTGATATCCATATCGATGAACAAGTAGAACAAGAGTTAGCTGAAGTTATAGAAAAACTTCATGATAGTAAGTAGGTCTATATAAGTCATATGGAAGCGTTTTATACATTACAAAATCAAATCGCTAATATATTAAATGATATACAAAAGCGAATTGATTTTTTATCTTCTAGCCAATTACCCTAACTGAAATGATACCTTCAATATTTTGTAATTTTTCGATTGTAGCGTCTGAAATTTCGCCATCTACATCAATGATATTGTAAGCGAGTTCATTTCTACTTTTGTTGAGTAAGTCACAGATATTGATGCTGTTTTCAGCCAAAAGTGAACTGATCTCACCGATCATATTTGGTACATTTTTGTTTGCGATTACAATCCGTTTTTCGCCAACAGTTCTTGGTAATATTGCATTTGGAAAGTTTACAGAGTTTTTGATATTTCCATTTTCCAAAAAGTCTTTTACTTGCTCTACTGCCATAACTGCACAGTTTTCTTCACTTTCTGCTGTTGAAGCTCCAAGATGAGGGATAGGTACTACACCTTTTACACCAAGAAGTTTAGCTTCTGGAAAGTCAGTCACATAAGAAGAGACTTTTCCATCTGCTAGTGCTTTTAGCATGTCATCATCATCGACAAGTCCACCACGTGCGAAGTTAATGATCTTGATACCATCTTTCATCATCGCAAATTTTTCACTGTTGAACATGCCTTTTGTACTATCCAAAAGTGGTACATGAATCGTAAGATAATCTACTTCAGTTAAAAGTGTTTCAAGTCCTGTTGCTTTTTTAACTTTACTTGAAAGCTCCCACGCAGCTTCTACAGAAAGGTATGGATCATATCCTATAACATTCATGCCAAGATCTAAAGCATTGTTCGCAACCATTGCACCAATCGCTCCAAGTCCTACAACACCTAAAGTTTTACCTTTGATTTCACATCCTGCAAAGTTAGATTTGTTTTTTTCAACTAAAGCTGGAACATTGTCTCCCTCGTCTTTGATACTCTGTGTCCATGCGATACCTTCTGCGATATCTCTTGAAGAGAGGAAAAGACTTGCAATTACAAGCTCTTTTACTGCATTTGCATTTGCTCCTGGCGTGTTAAAAACAACAATACCTTGTTCACTACATTTGTCAATAGGGATATTGTTTGTACCAGCTCCTGCTCTTGCGATGGCTTTGAAATTTGCATCAAATTCCATCTCATGCATTTTAAAACTTCTCACAACTACTGCGTCTGGATTTAAGATTTCGCTTGCGACTTCGTAAGTCTCTCTTTGAAAATGGTCTAATCCACTTGGTGAAATTTTATTTAGGGTTTGAATTTTAAACATATTATCTATTCTCTTTTGCAAATTTATTCATAAGTTCAACAAGTGCTTGGATGCCTTCTTTGCTCATTGCATTGTAGATAGAAGCTCTTAGCCCTCCGATAGAACGATGACCTTTAAGTCCAATCATACCACTCTCAGTTGCTAACTTGATAAGTTTTGCTTCAAGATCTGCATCTTTATCTTTGATGTTAAAAGAGACATTCATCAGAGATCTTGAATCTTTTGTAGCATGTCCTACATAAAATCCATCACTATTATCGATAGCGTCATAAAGTATTGCAGCTTTCTCTTCATTAAGTTTTTGTAGTGCTTCGATACCGCCTTTACCTTTGATCCACTTCATGATAAGACTCAAGATATAGATACCAAAAGTTGGAGGTGTATTATAAAGTGAATCAGCATCTGCATGTGTTGAATAACGAAGCATTGAAGGAACATTGTCTTTTGCTCGTGTTAATAACTCTTTTTTGATGATAACGATTGTAACACCTGAAGGACCTGCATTTTTCTGTGCTCCTGCGAACATTAGATCTACTTTTGACCAATCTACAGGATAAGAGAAGATATCACTAGAAGCATCTACAACCAAAGGTGCTTTTGTGCTTGGAAATGTTTGATACTGTGTTCCATAAATAGTGTTATTTGAAGTAATGTATGCATAGTCTGCATCGTCAGAAAAGTTGATATCTGCTGGGATATGGTTATGTGAACTCTCTTTTGAACTTGCAATCGTCTCAAAGTCAATACCTTGAATTTTTGCCTCTTTGATCGCTTTTGATGACCAGCTACCAGTATCTGCATACTCAGCTTTACCACCGAGTGAAAGGTTCATAGGAACCATGGCAAATTGCGTAGAAGCACCACCTTGTAAAAGTAAGATATCATAATCAGCAGGGATCTCGTAAAGTTCTCTCATCAAAGATAACGCTTCATTGTGTACATCATCATACATTTTTGAACGGTGAGAAGCCTCCATGATAGACATGCCTTCACCATGATAATCTACTAAATGTTTCTGCGCCTCTTCTAATACTTCTAAAGGTATCGTTGCAGGACCTGCACCAAAATTGAAAACTCTACTCATAAAAACTCCTAGGATAAATTTTTTTGGGTATTGTAGCATAATTGACCGCATGTAAAACTTATCAAAGAGGTTATAAAGTAGTGGTGTTAGAGGAATTGGACTTGAAAAGTATCATGTGTTACTTTTCAAGTCTAAATTGTTATTGACCAGTTGCTTTTTTAGCGCTTCCACATTTACCAGTACCACATTTCATACCTTCAGCTTTGAGACTAGTGCCACATTTACCAGTACCACATTTGCCTTGCATCCCCGTACCGCATTTACCTACACCTAAAGTAGATTCAGCACTTTTGACTGTTTTAGCATTACAGCTATCTTTTGTTGAGCATCCTTGCATAGTCATCATACCAAATGCAAACAGTACACCAAGAAGTAAATTTCTGCCTATTTGAAAAGTTGTTTGAGTTTTCATAACCTGAGCTCCTTATCATTTTATTTAAGATATTGAAATTTTATCAGCACTGTATGTAGTGAGTGTGTAGTTTGTAACCTAGCTTATTGTTTTTTATATTATTTAAAAGAGTGTCCCTTGTCTTGGTTGTGTTCTTAGATCCTCAGTGATACATTTTATGCTATCATTTTTGACGCTATTGACCCAGTCACTCACCCGAATGTATCTTATTTTATCACTTGGAAGTGGGAGGAAGAGTTTGTTTAGTTCACTATAGCTACTTCTATGATCAAGCCACAACTCCCAGTCATGTGATTGGAGGATAACAGGCATACGGTCATGAAGCGTTGCTATCTTTTCATTTGGCTCGGTAGTAAGT
>JADGDK010000069.1:0-7997 GCA_016744895.1 Campylobacterales bacterium
GTTGTGACTAATGTGACTTACTATTTAGATGATTAAGTGTTTTTGTGATGATGCTTTTTCCTCTTTTATAAGTTAGTGAAATTGGCTCTTTAGGCTGTTTGAAAAAGAGTGCAAGTTTAAGTTCAAAGATATCTTTGACTGGAGTTTTATCTACTTCTAAAATCAAATCTCCTTTTTTCATACCAAGTTTTTGAGCCAAAGAATCAGAAGAAACTTCCGTAACACGAAGTGCTCCAAATTCTAATCCGACACCTAACATTATTGCTTTTTGTGTCTCGATAGGGTCTGTAAAGAGTATGTAATCTGCACTATTGGGTTTAGCATCTTCATCTTGAAGTATGACAGTTTGAGTATGGGGTACACGGTTTGGTATTCCATGACGCATTGTGAGATGACCACTCCCTACTAAGATCACCATTGATTGTTTTTTATGATTTGTTAGATATCGATTTATAGTGTCTGCCATGGTTTGATCCCAAAGTATTTGAGATTGATAGATGAAGTCTAGATTTTTCATCTTACTTTTTGTCATATGTGTATTGGAACCAAAGAATTTTAAAAGTTTTTCTTTATAGGCTCTATTTGAAAAGTCAATTGTTTGCGGAAGTTTTGCTTGATCTTCTTTTGAGAGTCCAAAGAGTCCATTTTTAGAGATCTTTTTAGTGAGCTCTCTTTCAAGATTGAGTGCGATGATTGGGATATTGTTCTCTTTTGCATAGTCAATAATTGGCTTATACAGGTTATAGTCAAAACCCCATCTTTTAAAATACTCACTTTTTTTAAGAAATGTTTTGAGATCGATTTTATTTTGGAGATAATCATCAATTACACTTTGGAACTTTCTTTGAAACATTTCCATACCGATAGCAAACTTTTTACCTCTTTGGTGCATGGACTTTATCACATTTAGTTGGTTTAAATGGTGAGAAAATTGATCATGCTTTTCACCTACAAAGAGTATTTTGTTGTGTTGTACTTCATCCATGATCTGTTTAAACGAGAGATTTTTAGGTACTTTTATCGCTAGTTGTGGTTTTGAGAGTTTAAAATGTAAACCTTTTTGAGTTTTTGGATAGATGATATTTAATGTTGTATTATGTTCATGCTTGTCTAGTTTTTGTTCTTTATCGAATATAATCTCCAAGGGACGGCACTCTAAAGCAATCTCATAATTTCCACTTTCAAATGTCATATCAATGGTCTCATCTTCACATATAATCTTTGTGGGTGCATTTTCATCTATCTTAAAATTGAGATGGTATTTACCTCCATTGAAATTGGTAGTAAGGTTCGTGACTTCAAAGCCAAATATCATTTGCGTACAAAGTAAAGTAATTAGTATAAATTTCATAACAGTTATTATATAAATTTATTGTTATAATCTTCTCATGAAAATATTATATTTAGCAGATGTGGTTGGAAAACCAGGACGTATGATGATAAAACATCATTTAAAAAAAATAAAAGAAGAGTTTGATGTTGATTTAGTCATCATAAATGCAGAAAATGCCAGTCACGGTTTTGGTGTAAGTATCAAGAATTCGAAAGAGCTCTTTGCTATGGGCATTGACATGATGACAGGTGGCAACCACTCATGGGATAAAAAAGATATTTTGCCTATGTTAGAGAGTGAGCCTATTTTAAGACCTATGAACTACCCATCATCTGCACCAGGAAGTGGAGTAGGTTATCTTAGTGTTGGTAATGAAAAACTTGTTGTCATTAACCTTATGGGACACTATACCATGCCAATGGTAGATAACCCTTTTACGATGATCGTTTCTGAAGTGGATCGTTTAAAAGAAGAAGGATATGAAAATATCTTTATAGACATGCACGCAGAAGCAACGAGTGAAAAAAGAGCACTGATGGCAATGCTAAAGGGAAAAGTGAGTGCAATTTGTGGTTCTCACACGCATATAGGTACGGATGATTTAGAGATAGATAAGGGTACTTTTTATGTCACTGATGTAGGATTGACAGGTTGTCGTGATGGTGTCATTGGCATGGATAAAAAAGAGCCGATGGAAAGATTTTTAACTTCTATATCATCTAAGTTTGATGTACCAAATAGTTGTAAAAAGATTTTGCAAGGAGTGGTGTTTGAAATCAGTGAAGGAAAATGTATTGATGCATTTAAAATAAAAGCCTATGATTATGAAAGAGTAGAAATCTCTCAACGAGCCTATGTTGAACAGTAGTTTTGAAATTTTAAAAGCTTTGAAAGAAGCAGATCTTTTAAAAGATACAGTAGATCCCTATTGGTGGCCAAATTGTGGAACATTTGAAGTTATTGTTGGTGCTCTTTTAACACAACAGACTAAATGGGAAAAAGTAGAACACTCTTTAAAAAATCTTAGAGATCACAATGTTTTAGAGTTATATTCACTTGCCGAACTTAATATTGATACATTAGCTTATCTCATTAAGCCTAGTGGTTTTTATAATACCAAATCTAAGCGCTTAAAGCTACTTTGTCAAGCTATTGTTGAAACATTTGGGGATTTTGAAAACTTTCAAAATAGTGTTTCTAGAGAATGGCTCATTTCACAAAAAGGAGTAGGCCAGGAAAGTGCAGATGCCATACTTTGTTATGCATGTAAAAGAGAAGTTTTTGTAGTTGATAATTATACAAACAAGCTTTTAAAGTCCTATGGATACGAGTTTGAAAGCTATCAAGAGCTTCAAGAGTGGATGGTTCATGGTATTGAATCAAATTATGAGAATATTCAAAAACTTTATAATAGTGAAGTAGATCTGTTCACAATTTATTCACGATTTCACGGTAAGATTGTGGAGTATGAAAAAAAGAGATAGAGGAGACATTTTCATGAATAGTACAGAAAATATAGACATCACTAAAAAAGATGAATACCTTGCTCAGGTAACTGAGTTTAAAAGGAAATATAAAGATAAAAAAAGTGAACTTGAATGGGCTGATGACGAATGGGAAGAGTCAGTTATCGAAGAAGAGATGAATAAATATGCATCAAGAATTAGACTGCTAAACAAAAGACTTTTAGCAATCCAAGAGATAGAAGTAGAAGATAAGAGTGCTTAAGCATAAGCATCTATGTATATAAATGACCAAAGGGATTTCTCCCCTTTGGTGCTAACTAAATAATTCCCGTTCTTCAATTACATTTAATCCAAAACCACTTATCCCTACAAATTCTCTACGTTTACTTGTCACAAGAAGTTTAATATCACTAAACCCCAAATATTTTAAGATCTGTGCACCGATACCATACTCTTTCATATAAGGGTTTTCATTTGCAGTTTTTTCTAAAAAGATGAGTGCGCCTCCCTCTTTTTGAAGGATTTCCACACTTTTTATGATGCTTAGATGACGATTGTTACTTAAAAGGTCTAAATCTGTCCCTATGTTATGAAAACGTACATTTTGCATGCTAGTATCATTGTTAAAGATATACGCGATGTGATGGTTGTCATTATGATCTACAAAATCAATTCTTTTTGTCTGTGCACCTAAAAATGTCATTTTAGCTTCTGCAACTACTTTTATGAGTGACTCATGTTCCATTCGATACTCAACAATATCTGAAATATAAACAATTTTAAGATCATGCTCTTTTGCAAATATCTCTAAATCATCACGTCTAGCCATGGTGCCATCTTCTTTCATAATCTCACAGATAACAGCTGAAGGTGCAATACCAGCCATCTTACATATATCTACAGAACCTTCAGTATGACCAGTTCTTACTAAGGTACCGCCATCTTTAGCAATTAAAGGAAAGATATGTCCAGGACGTACTAAATCACTCGCTGAGGAGTTATAGTCTGCTAAAAGATGAATTGTCATATCTCTCTCTGCTGCTGAAATACCAGTTTCACACTCTTTGGCATCAACAGATACTGTAAATGCAGTTTCATAAGAGGAGTCATTATTCGCTACCATAGGATTTAAATTTAATCTTGTTGCAATTTTATTGGATAGTGCTACACAAATAAGACCTTTTGCTTTTGAAGCACAAAAATTAACCATTTGTGGTGTAGAAAATGTTGAAGCATAGACTAAATCTCCCTCATTTTCTCTATCTTCATCATCAATCATGATGACCATGTTCCCTTTTTTAATCTCTTCGATTGCTGCTTTTACGCGTTGAATTGGCATACTTACTCCGTTTGTTTATGTAATTTTAAAAGAATTATATCAATTTATTCTAAAATCACTTGACAAATATAAAAAAAAGTATTATAATCACACCTCAAATTTAGATGAACGATGCTGGGGTGTGGCCAAGCGGTAAGGCACTGGTTTTTGGTACCAGTATTCAGGGGTTCGAATCCCTTCACCCCATCCATTTGAATTTACCTTCATTGTCGCGGGATAGAGCAGTTTGGTAGCTCGTCGGGCTCATAACCCGAAGGTCGTAGGTTCAAATCCTGCTCCCGCAACCAATTTTATTTTACCTATAAATTATCTAACATTTTTAAAAAATCTGTCACTTAATTATTATCGCGGAATAGAGCAGTATGGTAGCTCGTTGGGCTCATAACCCAAAGGTCACAGGTTCAAATCCTGTTTCCGCAACCAAATTCACCAATTTTATTTTACTTTTGAAAGATATTTGAAATCTTATAGATTACACAACTCCTTTAACCTAATATCTTTCAAAAGGGCTTTATCCTTTCATCCCTATAAGTTTTTTTAAAATCCAAGATTGTACAACACCAGTTAATAAACATTGCATTTTGAGTGTACCAATATCAGTCATATAATTTTGATATTTTTTGTCATAACTAGCCTTACTTTTCATCATTCTTTTTTTACTCATTCTCTTAACATTACATCGGTGTGTAAACATATCATCATTATTTTCAAAATCCATTGATGGACAAATTGCAAGAGGATCAGTTAACAAAGTTTCTAATAACATTTTATTCTCCTAAATCAAATTCTAATTGTGTAAATTTACTGATACAAGGTTCAGTACTCTTTTTTTTAGCTTTTTCCAAATCTTCTAAATCTTTTTTATCTTTAGCTATTTTCATTTTATATTGATACTCTAGTAGATAATCTTGATAAATATGACTAGGTTGACGTGCTACGATATCAGCTAATATATCATCCATAACAATGCTCAAAATCAATATTAAAGTCATCAAGATTATTTAAAGGCATATCTGTTAAAAGTTGCCTATTAATCATTTCATTTTGAGTAACACCATAGTGTAAGAGTGAAGTATCTTCATTCTCAATATCAAGGGAATTGTAATAGTCGTAAAGTTCCAAATCACCCATATATGCAGGGGTTGCAATCTTAGAATCTAAATCATATTCACTAGGAATAGTATAAATATTTTCTTTTTTCATCATTGATTTAAGACCCATTTTTGGTTTTAATCGCATTGATGGCAAACCACTATTAGAAGTAACGTTAACAGGTTTTCTATTATAGATTTGACCGAATGAGTCGAACACTTCCATAACTTTATTGTTTTGTGGGTCGTAGTAAACCGTTAACTCTTTATCTTTGTACATTCTAGTAAGTTCTAAAAGACTATAACGTCCACCAACTGATCTATAAACATTAAGACTTATCAGCGTTCTAGAGGTGTAAAAACGGTTAATACCGTGGAAGATATACCAAAGTGTTAAGTCAGTTATATTTTCATCATTTCCACGTAAATCATCAAGTGTTTTTAAAATGTACTTCATGAGGTAGTTTACAGGATTTTGTACATTCGTTTCTATGTCTGATTGTGGAGATGGAAATTTTCTTTTTACCATTGCCACAAAGGCATCAACGTTTTCAGGGGGCATAAAAAAAGAGATATGAAGATGCGGTGTACCATCTTTATGGGGTTCCGTTACTCTAAAATAAAGTCTCATATCTTTTGGAATTTTGCTATAAGCTCTATCATTAGTGATCTGTTGCATAAATTTTGAAAGCACTTTAGACCCATTTTTAGGGTTGTGTTCTTCATCCTTGATATAATTTGGGTTGTCAACAAGTTTCCCTTTTCTTGTAGTTCTTTTAGGATGGTATTCACTAGGCAAAGTAAGTGTTACAAACACATTTGATAAATTTCTGAGCTTAGCATAATCATAAAGTGACCAAGCACGATTTTGTAATTCAGCTATATATCTATCAGCATTAATAAAACTGTTTTTAAAAAATGCACTGTAAGGTAAAGATTTACCACCCACTTCACAATAATTATTGTTTAAATAATTTTTTTGATTTCTTCTTTTATTCATTGCGTATTCCTTATCTTCAATATATAATCCGTACATCTTTTAGACTCCCTTTTTTAATGTGTCAGTAAACTTTTTATAAATAGCCAAGAGGGATGATTTTTTTTGTTCGTGCCTCACAAAAAATCTCATCCCTTTTTATTTAATTGATTGTTTCAATAATGATTGAAGTAACTTCATTAATATTCTCTACACCGTCATATTTAAACGCTCTACCTAAATAAGGGATAATCACCTAACAAAGGTATTTTTCTTTGATTTTTGACGTGTTCAGAACGATTTAAACCACTAATAAGAATTACTTCATTGTCTTTTAGATCAAATGTATTTTTTAACTCAATTTTTGAGGTGATGGGTGTGACACCACTTGATAAAATATCTTCTATGAAAAGGTGAAAATCTACCAGCATATGATCTTTAAACACTTTTGGTAACATTGTGATTTTCAGACCAATATCTTTATATTCATATGAGTCTTGGGTACTAGTTTGATTGTCTGTAACCTGCTTAGACTGTATAAGGTATGGAATGTTCTTAACAGAGTTAAAAATAGCCTTTTCGCCATTTCTAAGAAGTAGTGTAGGACTTTGATTTATTTCTGTTAATCCGTTTTCTTGTAAAAACTTTACTGTAGCGTAGAGATTGGCACTATTTTTTGTGTTAGTGGCTCCAAAGTTACCAAAAAGCTTAAGTGTATTTTCAAGGTTGAAACCAATGTTTGTTAAATCACTACCGATTTGATTTAATTTATCAAGTCTTGTTGTGAACACCGTAAGTTTTATTGTCTTTTGAACCTTTGGTAAATCATATTTTTTAATAAGTGTCTCAATATGTTTTTTTTCTTCATCGTGTGCAAAATATACAATAGAGTTTGAATCAGGAAGATAGGTATACAAGATATCTTTATGAAGTTTTAACATCTTATCTATATCTTGATAGTTGAGATATTGGAGGTCATAATAATATGATGTTCTTTTCTCTAGTTCTGCTCTATAATCTTCTTTATTTAATTGGGTGTAATCTACCTCTTTACCATTTTTGATAATCGGGATAGTATTTTGAAGATACGGAACATTGCCTTTATTTTGGTGTAAGGGTTGGTACGTCTGTATCTCTTTTTGTTGTTTAACAACATAATAAATTTCTCCTTTCTTATTGAGTTGTAAATCTTTATTTTCAAGTGCATATTCAAATGACTCTAAAAGCTGACTAGGTGAAATATCCTTTTGTATGAAAAAAGAGATATTTTTATTAACCAAATTCTCATTCACAAATATTTCTACTTTGTTGGAATGACTCACCATTTCGGCATAGTCTAAAAGAGAGATATTTTTATAGTTATTAGCGTGTAGACTAATGAGACCTAAACATATCCATAGGGTTAATATTTTGTTGTGTATTTTCATTTTGACTCCGTAATTGAAATTTAGTCTTAAATTCTTCATTGAGAAAACAGTAAAGCTCTTTAGTTTGAAAGGTTTTATTGCTTTTAGATTCAAGGATCTTTGAACCAGTTTCACGAATTACAAATCTAATAACTGATTCTGGAATATTCTGACCATTGTAGTTACAGTTATCACCGCTACACACAATTTTTGTATAGGTATAGTTTGAAATTTCAAACTCTTTTTTTGGAGCACTCATTTTGAGACTTTTTTTAAGTTGAGTGTTAGAAATGTTATTTTTATTGGATGAAATATTTTGTTTTTCTTTCTCTTTTACAAATTCATTTTTTTTAGAACTTACCCATAAATAACCTAGTGAAAAAACA
>JADGDK010000069.1:8007-14049 GCA_016744895.1 Campylobacterales bacterium
AGACTGAGCGCATGTTCTTTATCACTTTGCTGCTCGCGTCGGTTGAAACCTGGATGCGCACACAGGGCGGCACTAATTCGCTGCGTGCCCTGCTTTATATGGATGAGATTTTTGGTTATCTCCCGAATGATAAAGGTCAAATACCTCTTGATTAAACTTAATCTTAGTAACGTGAGATTTAGATTTTTCAAAGAGTCTAGGACTCAGATAAGCAGAGTATTTAAAGACATTTTTAAAAAGTTTTACAGATGAAGGGTGAGCCTTATAAAAGAACTCAGAAAATTTTTTATATTTATTATGTACTAAATCAAGATTTTGTGTCACTAGGAAAATTTCTTGATACATATGACGGTGGTAAGATAACCACCAAATTAAAACCGTGTCTTGATTATCAAAATAGTTATGACACTCATCTATTACAAAAAAACCTTTGTAAAGTTCTAACTCTTTAGCTTTTTCATTAAGTTCATCGTCACTCACTTTTTGTAAATAGAGATCGTGTAAAACATAGAGCTTTTCTTTTAGTTCATCCATATCAAGAGGCTTAGCAATAGCACCAATGGTATCAAATTTAAATTCATTGATATTGGTATAACAATGTTCAAATTTTGTCACCAATACAGGTTGTGGTTTTCTTTTTATTTTAAGTGCAACTAATAAGCTACCAAATATTGAAAGGGTAGGGACTTTAGGCATAAAGTTTTCATAAATACTATGTACCGCGTAATATGTTTTTCCACTACCTGGTACACCAGTTAAAAATGTAATCATGAGTTAATCATTACTCTCACTAAGAGCTTATACATATAGACTGTTACAATAATTTTAAAGAAGATATTTAAACCATCAATAACACCTAATTGACAAGAAAGAGATAAAAAAAGTTGATCATCAGGAATGATATTAACCATAAGAGAAGTTAACCAATTTACCAATTTATCCGTGTAATAAAGTACTACACTAGCTACAGCGACTTTAATTAAAAATCTAGAGATTGCATAGCCCACCATAAAAGGAGACAATACATAAAGTAGCACCGTTAAACCACCAATTAAAAGTAATTCTTTCCAGCTATCAAAAAGTAAATCCATTATTCGCTCCTAAATGCATACATAACGCCACTCAATGTAAATATAAATATGACTATTTTTTTTAAAATTGGAAGAATTCCATAACTATCAAATCGCTCTTGTGAAATTAAAACAACGTCTTGACCTTGTAAAGTAAAAGTAAGTGTAGGAAGCGTAGGGCAATCAGTTACTACGAAATAATCTCTCTCAAAATAAGTGCCACTAATGCTATCCCAATAAGTATCTACAGAGGTTTTAAAATCTGCGGTAATATCTGATAGTTCACCAGTAATGATGTCTTTAAAACCATCTTTATCAAACTCTTGATTTGGTGTATGATCTCTACTAATTTGTGAACCATCAGAATCAAGAGCATCTTTGATATCTTTAGTATTATTCACAATATCATCTAATTTTTTTCCAAGATATTCGGTGTTTTGTTTATTGGCTTTAGTTTGTGCATTGGTGGCTTTTGTGCCATCTTCAATATTGTCACCAATCGTTTCTAATGCAGGATTATAATCAGGCATATCGATATCAAAACCACCTTTTCCATCATTTCCATTTGATGGGTCATTGTCGCTATCTATAGGTATTGCTTGACCGCTATTATTTGTGTCAGGTATGTCATTTGTTTCATCATTATTACCTTGACTACCATCACCAAAGTTTGGATCACTTGGGTTTGAATCATCATCAATACATTCACCAGCATTGTAGTTTGTAACTTCACACGTTTCAAGATTTTCAGAACATTCAAAGTTACTTAAATATGCACCGTGTAAAATGCGACATTCGTCCGCTCTTGTGATTTGACGTTCTGCACATTCTGTACAATTTGGAGCATTAACACAACTACCACTTGGCACAAAATCAGTACATTCAGCATTTGGAATACAGGAAAAATCTATTAAGTATTGTCCCATTTCTTGACAAGCTTGTTCTGCTTGATCTTCTACACCGTTACAAATATTACAATTTGGTATACATTCATAACCTACATCAGCACCGCCACGAGTTGAATTTTCATCACAAGGAGAAGCACACGAAAAAATGCCATTACCATTATCTATCATATCATTACCGTCAGGACATTTACAGTCAGACCATAAATGTGTATCTATATCACAAAATACATCTAAACCATTAGGACAACATTCACCAGCGGAATTACGAGAATAACCGTCGGCACAAGGAAGCTTACAAGACAGAGTAGGACTAGGAGAAGCAGGACAAGTTTGAGAGGAAACCAATTCTTCACCAGCAGGACAGACACAAGTATCACCCTCTCTGGTCATATCGGCAGGACAACCATACCTAATCCACTCATTTTGTAATTTTTTATCATTATCGATATATGTGTATGTATTTTTCTGAAAAGCTTCACAATTCACAGTACCGTCAGGAACAGTATTATAATTCGTACTTACAGAAGTGCCACTATCAACAATTTGCCAGACGCAAGTGCCATCATCAGAATCAGAAAATAAAAAATTATTTAAAAATAATAAAATTAGTACTATTTTTTTCATTTTTTAGCCACCTCAATGAAGAGGAATGAGCTAAAAAATAGGATTGTAAAACCAATAAATGAGCCTGCTAAAACATAAGTTAGACCACCATTTTCACCCACATATTTAACATATCCCTCATTTAAAGAGCTATCAAAGCTATTTAAGACTTTATAGTTTTGTGCATCATAAATATCTATCCATTCACTCACGCTTGGGTCAGCGTAAATATTTTGAATTTCATCGGTGTTTTTATTGTTATAAACAATCAAACCACCATTTTTACACATAGAGCCGTAAAATTTGTTAGTAGGAATATTTAACTTATAAGCGTATGAGCCACAAGTACCATTAAATTGTATATCAGCGTGTAAAGGTGAGATCACAAGGAAGCAAAACAGTATTAAAAAAACCTGACGCACTATCGTTTGTCGGCTACTCTTTTTAAGTCGATTTTTTTCAAAAATAGAATTAAAAAAAGTACCTTTGTTTTTGGTATTCATTAGTTTCTAGCCAACCCCATTATGCCAAACATTGGAGCTACAATAGCCGTCACATAAACATAAATTGACAGCACAGTATTAAATGTCAAGTTGTCCGAAAATTCAATAATTGTCAATGGGTTTCCTTTCGATAAGAGTGTAAAAAAGCGGAAAAAAGAGGGCAATACCAAAGAGATATCCTAGTATAAAAATGGCTATGTAGTACATCATAGTTCAATTAATCCTTAGCTATTTTAATAGCATTTGAAATTGACCATAACACACCGACAAAGCCAAATTCTATTACTAACAAGGTGACAAATGCCACCTCGTTTATGTTGATTGGAAGCTGCATTATTTAGCGAAGTTTTTCGCTTGTTTAATGCCCCAAATCACAGCGTATGCCCCGATTACTACTACCGCTACCGCGATTGCATCAGCCGTGCTGAATTTGTCCGTAATTGTTGCTAATTGTTCTGGTGTCATTTCCGTCCTTTTTTAGTACGATGTTTCACACATCGTTTATTTTTTGAGTCTTAGAGACTCATTAGAGCTTTTAACAAATAGTTAAAAGGCTCTCTCAATCTCTAAGATTTCACAGTTTTTGAAGTTTGTGAAAGTGGGTCGGTATCATAGATACGAAACAATAAATTATCATCAGGGAATGTGTACGTTCCATTTTTAGTATTGATTGTTGTGTACGGTATTGATATAAACTTGTTTACACTAGATTTGAGTAACTCTAATTCAGTAATTGGAAGTTGAACATTTTCCATACTAATCTCTTTTTCGCCATTTACGTCGATTGTCTCAAATTGTGCAGAAACTTGGGAGAAATACGCCATTGTTCCGTCTTTTTGTTTTCGCTCAGCTCTTTTGGCAACTCGGATTGTACCTATATACATCGTAGTCATTTGACTTCCTTATATTTTAGTTTGACATCAGGGTTTAACGGCTCAGGGTCGGAGTCACTCAAACCAAAGCCGAAAAAGTTTAACGACTTATTCAGGTCCAGTTTAAAGCCTATATATTGCAATATTGATACAGTAGCAATCAAGATAAAAACCATAATTGAGAAAAAAAGCATTGCCATATAACTAAAAGCATTTTTCACACTAAATCCTTTATATTTAAATTGGGTACAGAATCAAACATCTTTTGGGCTACTTCTTTAGCATTTTCAGGTCGTGGAGTGATGTACTTTCCTGTAATTTCAACACTTGTATGTCCTAATGTTTGTGATACTTTTTCTATTGGAAGTTCTAAAGTATTGATTGTGTAAGTACCTATTAAGTGTCTGATATCGTGAATATGCACTTTGGGTAAGTCAGCACTTTTTAATAGACGTTTCCAAGGTTTTCGAAGATCAACGTACGGTTCATTTGTGCTTGGGTTTATAAAGACATTTCCAACAGGATATTTAGTATCTTGTTTTATCTGTGCTCTAAAGTAACGGTTGTATAAAATTTGATACAACAAATCAGTCATTTTATAGCTCATATTTCGCTTGGCTTTATTGATACGTGCAGGGATATAATAAAGTCTTTGTTCAAGATCGACCATCTCCCATTCTAAGAGTAAAACTTCACTCAAACGACGACCGTGGAGCAAAAATATGAAAATATCACTATAAATAGGCTCTTCAAAAATCAATATCGATGCAATAAAACGTTTTTGTATATCAGCAGAGTAAGTGAAGTATCTTCTATTGTCATATTTAGGTAACTCTACGTCTAAAAGTGGGTTTTTATCGGTGTATTCAAGCCTTATAGCCATCTTGTACATTACTTTAATAATATCTTTTATATTACTCACAGTTTTAGGTTTTAAACCACTCTCAAGCAGGTTATTAACGAGTGTCTGGTAATCTTTGTATTTAAGAATTTTTATGTCGGAGTCACCGTATAAAGGCTTTATATGTTTATTATAAGCTGAAATTTTAACTCTTACCGTATGTACAGATTGTAAAGGGCGAACTAGCTCAATGTACTCTTCAAAGAGTCCATTGAGTGTAATTGGTTCTTGTTCGTCTAGATTGATGATGGGTAATTGTGTCATTTTTGACTCCGATTATGAATAATTCTTTGTTATGAGGTAATTATAATGAATTATTCATCTAAAGTCAATAGAAACGATGAATTATTTTGTTTTTTTGTAAAAAAAGAGGAATTAAGCTGTGACAAGGAAAGAATTAGCGGAATTATTAAAAGTTGATGTAACAACCTTACGTAATTGGGAAAAGAATAAACCAGAATTAATCAGATTAATAAATCTTGGATTGCAATTTGAAAAACAGATAGATCAAATGGAAGAGAATTTAAATATGCTAAAAGAGTTAAAAGAGAAAACCAAAGAAAGTAAAATTATACTATAAAGTTATCTTTTATCTTACCGATATATTAGTAACAAAATAATATCGGAGTCGTAATGAAAAGCATACTAGACCTATTTAAAAAACTTGGTGGTAATGGAAAACGATTAGAAGAAATTTACGAGCAAGAAGAACAAGAGCTTAAATCCAAAAAAGAAGATTTTGATAAAAATAGAAAAATACGATACGCTAAACTCCAAAAAGAGAACAAATCCAAAGGTATTGAATACGAGAAATTTGTAGCCACACATTTTGAAAATCAGAACTTTATCGTGAAATACAATGGTATAGAAAAAGGTAAGAAAGATAATAGTATCGATCTTATTGCGATTAGCAAAGAGAAAATTATTCTAATCCAATGTAAAAACTGGAAAGAGAACTCAAAATATAAAATCAATCACGAAAAGATTAAAGCATTTGTTGGAGATACTTTTACTTACATTGAAAAGAATCCAATATATAAAGATTATCAAGTAGATCGATTATTTGTAGTTTCAAATCGTATCTTAGATAGTTCAGCAATAAAATATATCAAAGAAAATAAGAGTGTTGTGAGATATAAGTTATTGCCTTTTTGTGATGTTAAGAAAGCGGCATAAGTTAAAAAA
>JADGDK010000006.1:0-12806 GCA_016744895.1 Campylobacterales bacterium
AGTATACTCGCATCAAGTGATAAATACTATACTACAGCACTTTACAGTTTTGATAATAGATTTAATATCTTTATGTCGAAAGATAATGAAGATAATCCATTAGGTTTTATCAAAGGGACACAGAATCTTACTGTAAATGGTTATATTGGACCAAAAGAGTATGATAAATTAAATGCTATTGACCCACAACTTACAAATATCATTGAGTATGGATTCTTCACATTTTTAGCAAAACCCGTATTTTTATTATTAAAATATATTTACTCTATTCTTGGAAACTGGGGTTGGGCAATTGTCACTGTTACACTTATTCTTAGATTTGTTCTATACCCTTTAACATACAAAGGTATGGTCTCAATGAACAGACTTAAAGAGCTTTCACCAAAAATCAAAGAGATACAAAAACAGTACAAGGGTGAACCACAAAAAATGAATGCAAAAATGATGGAGTTGTATAAAAAACATAATGCAAATCCAATGGGTGGTTGTTTGCCAATGCTGATGCAAATTCCTGTATTTTTTGCCATTTATCGTGTACTTTTAAACTCAATAGAGTTAAAACATGCAGAGTGGATTGCTTGGTATCATGATCTTTCAGTTATGGATCCATTTTATGTATTGCCAGTATTAATGGGAGCTTCTATGTTTTGGCAACAAAAAATTACACCAACAAACTTTACAGATCCAATGCAAGAGAAAATTATGAAGTTTTTACCACTCATATTTACATTTTTCTTTGTAACATTTCCAGCAGGTCTTACGCTTTATTGGTTTACAAATAACCTTTTCTCAGTTGCACAACAATACTATGTAAACTCAATTTTTGCAAAAGAGAAGGCGAGAAAGGCTAACGCATGATTGAAATAACTGCAAATACTTTAGAAGAGGCATACACGAAAGCTTCTTCTGAACTGAATGCATCTATTGTTGACTTAGATATTGAAATTATTCAAAATGAAAGTAGTGGTTTTTTAGGTATGTTTGCAAAACCTGCTATTATAACAGCATCAATTAAAGGTGCACCCAAAGTTAAAACACCTACAAAAACAAATAATATTAAAACAGTAAAGAGTGAAGCGGCAATAAAAAAAGAGACAAATCAAAAAATTCAAAAAAATATTGCTAACGAAAAAGAAACTAATAAAATTAAGTATGAAATTAAAGAAGGTGTAAATAAACTTCTTGATGCAAGTTGTTTCAATGTTAATTTGGTAGAACTTAGAGTTGATGATGAAGATGTATATATTAAGCTAGATGGTGAAGATGTTGCACTAATGATCGGTAAAGAGGGGTATAGATACAAAGCACTTTCTTACATACTACATAATTGGATTAAAATTAAATATGATCTTAATATTTCACTTGAAATTGCTGAATTTCTCAAAAATCAAGAAGAGATGATTCAAAAATACCTTATTGGAATTAAAGAAAAAATTGATAATAATGGAAAAGCGCAAACTAAACCTTTAGACGGAATTTTAGTAAAAATTGCACTTGGAGAACTTCGATCTGTTTATCCTGAAAAATATGTAGCAATAAGAACTTTGAGAGATGGCAGAAAAATTGTAATTGTGAATGAGTTCAAAAGGAAAGATACATAAACAATACAATTTGTGCCATAAGTACGGCTCACGGAGTAGGGGGGATCTCAATTGTTAGATTAAGTGGCTCCCTAGCTCTTAAAATTGCACAAAAACTTACAAAAAAATCTTCATTAAAACCTCGTTATGCAACACTTTCAAACGTCTATACTGACAAAGAAGAACTTATCGATGAATCCATTGTAATTTATTTTAAAGCACCTCATAGCTTTACATGTGAAGAGGTTATAGAGTTTCAATGTCATGGGGGTATCATAAGCTCAAGTCAAATCATAGATGCATGTTTAAAAGAGGGTGCATATCTTGCAGAAGCTGGAGAGTTTACAAAAAGAGCAGTATTAAATGGTAGAATTGACTTAACCCGTGCAGAAGCTGCTGCAAAACTCATAGAGAGTAAAAGTATAGATGCTGCTAAAATACTTTCCCGTCAATTAACTGGTGAATTACAAGAGTTTGTTGACACATTACGTGATGAACTTATTGAAATTCTTGCATTTGTAGAAGTTAATATTGACTACGCAGAAGAAGACTTACCCACAGATTTACAGCAACAAATAGAAAATAGACTTATAAAAATCCAAAACTTATTGCAAAATACTTACCACGGATCAAAAAGCAGAGAAGGGCTCATTGATGGATTTAAAGTCTCAATCATAGGGAAACCAAACGTAGGAAAGAGCTCATTATTAAACGCCCTATTAAGATATGATCGTGCTATAATCAGTAACATTGCAGGCACAACACGTGACACCATTGAAGAAAGCCTCAAAATTGGTACACATCTTGTAAAGTTTGTCGATACTGCAGGGATTAGAGAAGCTCAAGAGACTATAGAAAAAATAGGCATAGAACGTTCAATTAGTTCTATAGAGAGTTCAGATATTGTAATCGCATTATTTGATGGAAGTCAAAAGGCTGATGAAGATGATCAAAAGATCATTAAATTACTTGAAAGCTTTAAAGAGTCAAAAGAGATCTTAACGGCAATAAATAAAAATGATCTTACCCGTAAATTTGATATAACAATGCTAGAAGCATATCATCCTACAAGTATTTCATGTAAAGATAACGTACAGTCTATTATAGAACAACTAACAAAATTTTTAGATGAAAAAAGTGATGCTGATGACTTAATTTTGATTAGTAAAAGGCAAATCGATGCAGTGGAACAAGCACTTGGTCATATAGATGACTCATTTTCTTTTTTAAAAGATGGTGAACTTGAACTTTTTGCATACAATATGAATGAAGCGATTCATTATATTGCATCCATAACAACACTTTTTGAAAGAGATGAAATCCTTGATAAAATGTTCGGAAGTTTTTGCTTAGGGAAATGATTAAAAACAAAATATTTCCTTTTGGTTAACATAATATATATTCTCTTGAAAATATATTACTCTTCAAGTAACTTATTTTGCTCTTTTTTATGATAAACGCCATCAAGCTCTTTTAAGGCCTTAGATCTGTTTATGAGGTTTCCTTTTCCGGTACTAAGCTTTTTAAAAGCATCTTCATAACTTGTTTGTGCTTTTGAGAGTGCTTTTTCTACTAATAACATCTCATCTACAAATGAAACAAACTTATCATGCATGTCTCCAGCTTTTTTTGCAATCATCTGTGCATTTTTATTTTGATATTCATATCGCCAACTATTTTGTATCGTTCGTAGTACTGCTAATAATGTTGAAGGTGAAACAATAATAATATTTTGAGCATAAGCCTTTTCATAAAGTGTACGATCTTTTTCAACTGCCAATAAAAAAGCTGCTTCTATAGGAATAAACATTAAAACAAAGTCAAGTGTATTAATACTAGGAATATCATGATAGCGTTTGGTACTAAGTTGTCTTATATGGGTTTTAATTGAATGCAAATGTTTTACAAGGTTTTCTTCTCTGTCTTGGATGTTTTGACTTGAGTGAAACTTTTCGTAAGCATTTAAAGAGAGTTTCGAGTCAATAATAATATCTTTTTTGTCTGGAAGATGTACTATTACATCTGGACGTACTTTTTCCCCAATGACACTTTGAAACTCCTTTTGAATTTCATACTCCCTGCCCTTTTTTAAGCCCGAGCTCTCTAAAACACGTTCTAAGATATATTCACCCCAGTCACCTTGTATCTTATTGTCTCCTTTTAATGCATTAGTTAAATTATTTGCATCATCTGAAATTTTTTGATTTAAACTTTGAAGTTTCTCTATCTCTTTGATAAGGGAAAAACGTTCTTTACTCTCATCATGGTAGTAAGACTCTATTTTTTGATTAAAAGCGTTGATATTTTCTTTAAATGGTTGTAAAATTTGTGATAAATTAGTTTGGTTTTCATATAGCATCTTTTTACTATTTTTTTCAAGTATTGAATGTGCAATATTTTCAAATTGCTCCTTCAGCTGTAGATTACTATTTTGGATATTATTAAGCTTCTCTTGAGCTACTGCGTACTCAATTTCAATAGCTTGATAAGCTGATATTAATGCCCTATTCTCCCTCTCTTTAGTGTTATAATATCTCCAAAAGAGTCCAAAACCTATTAGTAAAGCAGTTAAAAATCCAATAAAAAAGTTTAAATAAAAATCATCCATACACGTAGTATAGGATAATTTATATCTATATTAAATAAATATTACAAAATGAAATATTAAAATGGCCACACACTTTGAACAAGTCTACTTCCCCATGGAAGTCTTGTAGCTTCTTTGATATCACCTTGAGTCTCATAATGAATCTTCGCATCTGCCATGTATTGTGAATTTATGGTATTTGATTGATCAATATCATAAGGTCTTATAACTCCAGTGATACGTATCATCTGTTTAGTACCATTTAATAATAGCGCCCTACTCCCATCAATAAAATAGTTACCATTATTTAAAATTTTTACAACACGTGCACTAATTGTAGTACTAAATTTTTCATTTCGTGATTGTGTTCCTGACCCAGAAAAGTTACTATTTGAATTGGTTTTAAATCCAATATCCGTTAAACCATTCATTGTTTTTGCTATAGAACTGCTAACTCCACCTGTACTGCTACCTGTAAATATGCCACCGCCCATATTGTTAATAGAAGAATCTGTAATTTTTTTATTACCTTGTGAAGATTGAAAGGTATTTTCATCTATCACTACAGTCACAATATCATTTACTCTCATCGCTTTTTTATCTGAAAAAAGAGGATTTGCACCACGTCCATAGATACTTCCTTCGTGATTATTACTATTTTGAGATACACTGCTTAAACATGTATCTTGATCGATATATGATGGACCTTTCATTGACATCATCGGCTCTACTTGGTGTGTTGTACACCCTGTAAATAGTGTCACTATAAGCACCAACATTAAAACTATATTTTTTTTCACAAAGTTTTCCTAATTTTTTTGTTATAATCCAGCAAATTTTGTTCCAAAGGATAGGTAAAGAGATGAGTAAAGTCAAAGAATTATTAAAAGAAGATTTAAAAGTGGCGATGAAAACAAAAGATGTTTTTAAAAGAGAAACTATCAGATTTTTAATGAGTGCACTTAAACAAGTTGAAGTTGATGAACGTAGAGAACTAAGCGATGACGATATCTATAAAATCATACAAAAGTCTATTAAACAGCGTGAAGATGCGGCAACACAATATAAAGAAGCAGGTAGAGAAGATCTTTATAAAAAAGAATTTGATGAAGCAAATCTTTTAAAAGACTATCTACCTAAACAATTAGATGAAGATGAATTAAAAACAATCATATCTCAAGTCATAACTGACAGTGGTGCAGAAAGTATGAAAGATATGGGAAATGTTATAAAACTCACAATGGAACAAGTCGGCACAAGCACAGATGGAAAAACAGTTAGTACTCTTGTAAAAATGTTATTAAAATGACATTAAAATAATTTCCTAATATTCATTTGTTACCAGATACTCAATCTTTTTGTTAGATAATGCAATTGATTGAATTTAAAGGAGTTTCAAATGAATATTGAGTCAAGAAAAAGTCTACCGATTTTATTATCCGCAGCGGTAGCAGTAAGTATAAGTGGCTGTGCCGAAAAGAGAAGCTGTAAAGTACCTACAGTAAAATCTCAAAAAGTGGTTCAAGTAGTAAAAGCACAAGATGATAAAGATAAGCAAATTGAAGCTCTTCAAGTTGCTATTTTAGAAGCTAGAGCAAACACTGGTAAAACAGTAACAAAAGTAGTTGAAGTTGCTGGTGAGAACTCTCCATATCCACCAAATGCACAACCAGGTAAATGTTATACAAAAGTGCTTATTCCTGCTAAATATGAAGTACAAACTGAAAAAGTTTTATCAAAAGAAGCAAGTGAAAACATCACAGTAGTTCCCGCTAAATACACGATGGTTAAGAAAAGAATACTTGTCAAAGAAGCAAGTGAAAAGCTAATAGCAATCCCTGCAACTTATAAAACTATAAAAGAAAAAGTACTTGTTAAAGAGGCAAGTGAAAGACTTGTAAAAGTTCCCGCAACTTACGGTACAACTACTGATAAAATATTAATCAAAGAAGCTCACACTGCTTGGAAAAAAGGCTGTAGTGGTCCTGTTCAAAAACTAGGTGAGAACTGTGATGTTTTATGTCTGGTCAATGTTCCAGCCCAATATAGAACTGTGACAAAAAAGGTTTTAAAAACGCCTGCAACAACAAAAGTGATTCCAATTCCCGCAACTTACAAAACAGTTACGAGAAAAGTTTTGGATCAACCAGCTTCAACAAAAGCAGTTCCAGTTCCTGCGATTTATAAGACCGTGAAAGTAAGAGAGCTTGTTGAACCTGCTTCTGTCAAAAAAGATCTTGTTCCTGAGGCTTACCAAACAGTTAGTAAAAAAGTTAAAGTAAGTGATTCAATCCTTAAATGGAAAGAGACAGTATGTAAAACAAGTATGACAGCAGTCAATATCAAAAGTGTACAAATAGCACTTAAAAAATCAGGTATAAATCCAGGTCCGATTGATGGTATCTTTGGATGGAGAACAAGAGCAGCCCTTGAAAAATACCAAAGAGCAAACTCACTTGCATCTGGTGCACTAACAAAAGAAACATTAAAATCATTGGGTATATAATATAAAAACCCAGTTACAAATAAATTGTAACTGGGTTTTTCATTAGAAGGTGAGTGGCATTAAGCCTTTTCTTTACTGATTTGACTAATCTTATTTTCTAGCAGTCTAATAACTTGATCTTTGTCATCAACATTTTTAATTTTATCCGATAAATCAATTGAAACAATTCGATGCTCAACTTTTAAAGAGCTATAATCATTTTTAATCTGATCATAATCTTCAGTAAGATCCAACAACTCTTCAAGTTCACGCTCTTTAGTTGCTAAAAGCTTAGACTGCAAATCATATCCTTGATTAATAGCATCCATCTTTCTATTTGTTGACCTAAGATCATTCTTAAGTCTTATAATTGCAGCATTTTTCTCACTTATTATTTTATATTGCTTACGTTCTTTTTCAGCATAACGCTCTCTATTCTTACTATTTGAATACAACATACCAACCATATATCCAAATAACACCGAAGCAATTATATAAAGTGCCATTTTCATCATCAAAATAATCAAACTATCTCCTTCTAATCTTAAGCTCAACTCTAGAGTTTTGCTTATCACTTTTATCATCTAGTATTGGATACGAATCACCATACCCTGTAACAATAATCTCTTTATCTATCTTTTTTTCATTAAGATACTTATAAATAGACTGCGCATATTTTTCACTTATTTTTTGCGTTGACTTACTTTGTGCACTTGATGCACTATGACCTTCTAGTTCTATATAACTATTATTTATATCTGCAAGTAAAGGCAATATTTTTTCAAGAACCTCTTTTGAGTGTTGTGAAATTTTACCAGATTTTTCTACATACAAATATTTATACTCTTTAAAAATTTTATCAAGCTTTTCAGAACTTGTAACAACTACTTGTTTAGTTTCAACAACTGGTGTATGCACTACCGTATGTTTTTCAATTTCCTCTATAGTTACTATCTCTATAGGCTCTATGTCTATTTTGGGCTTATCTACATTAACAACTTTTGGTTCTTCAACTATGAATTGTTCTTTTACAGGAGCAGTATGTTTTAATAGTGTTTTTTCTTTTTCAATTGTCGGATACATTTCGTTATAAAAAGTTTTTGCATGTAAAGCATAAGCTGTAGTAATTATTACAAAAGTACCAACTACTCCTAAAAACTTAATTTTTGTACTGTCCAACATAGATATAACCTTAATAACTTATATAATCGTAGTATTATACCGATAAGAGTGATAATATAAGATAAAAGAAAGGTTCAATATTTTAAAAAAAGTAAATTTAATATTTGCATTTAAGAATAAATAAATAAAAAATTTATACCTTTAGCGTCACTAAAAGTAAACAACTATAAAAAACTTTAGTCTAAAAACATATTTTTTTGTCTTTTAGAGTATTTATTTTACCAAAGGTTACTTTTTTTTGTATAATGAATCTTACCAAAGGATTTACATGCATAAGATTGAGAGAAAATATCTACTTAAAGATAACATCAAAATATTAATAGATGACTTGAAATTAACAGCTCTAGAAATTTCTGAGTTCTATACAGTTGTTAAGGTATGTAAAGAGATAAAATATAGAAAAATTGACTCTAAATATTTTAAAATTACTAAAAATGGTGTTATTGGCTCTATTAAGCAATATACACAAAAAATCAAGAAAAACCAGTATCTCAATCACAAGAAGGACTCTGTTGGTAAAAAAATTTCAAAAAAACAGTATAAACTTTCTAGTAATGGTGAAAAATATACTATTGATAGCTATCAAAATAGCCTAAAAAATCTTTATATATTAGAAGTTGAATTTAAGAATATCACAAATTTTAATAAATTTGTACTTCCTGAAGTTTTCAGTGATCATGTTATTCATGAAGTTACTGATGATAAACGCTATCAAAATAGAAACTTAGCACTTCTTGGTAATCCCAAAAAAAATCCTTACAATATATATACAATATTTAAAGATATTGAATTGGCTCGAACAACAAATCTCAATAAAACTATTTTTAAAGAGATGAAAACAAGTGACAGCATTCGTATCATACTTTATAAACTATTTATAGAACTGAGGATAAATCAAGACCGCATTGTCCAAACAGAAGCAAAAGAGGGTATCAAAGAATTTGATGTAGCACTTAAAAAAAGTATTATCTTACTAAATGAATATAAACATATATTTGATAAAAAAATCATTCGAAATGTTATGTTACATCTAGAAGTTATGAAAAAAGCACTTAAGACCTATAAAGATTTACAATACATTCAAAAAGAGTTAAACAATATTTATCCACTTATTGATGAAAATGAGATGAACCGTATACATCAAAGTGTTCAACACAAACTTTCTCTTGAAAAGAGTAATATGTGCCGTTTTTTTAAAACCAGAGAATTTTCAATAATATTTAAGCAATATGAACTACTACTTAAAGAAAATAACAAATCCTTTCTCTCTATTGATGCACAAATTTCAATTGGAAATAGTATAAAATATAAAATATTCAAACATTATAAAAAAGCAATTATGAAATGTGAAACATATGAAAGGTGTGATGATGATGAGAGCTATAAAATAATAAATAAATCTTTAAACATACTCAAAACTTTTTTTACAGAGTTTGAAATGATTATTGATAAAAAGAATCATCAAAAAGCCTATAATATAACTGATACAATTTCAAAAGAGCTCTCAAGTCTTAGAAAACTACATAAAAAGAAGATGATAGTTGATACTTATCTTGAAAACCTTGAGGTAAAACCTCCAAATTATCAAAAACTAATTAAAAATATTACAAAAGAGCATAAAAATAACAGCACTAATATAATTGAAAAACTGCATAAAAACTTTTCGACATTCAAAAACAAAAAGAATCTTTTTAAATAGTATTATCTTTTTGTGCTATAATCAAATCATATAAATGTCTTAGTAAAAGGAGTTTTACTCTTTTTACATTAGGGACAATATAAAAAGGAATTAGCATGAAAAATATTGTGAAGCTATTACTTTTAGCTCTAGCTGTAGCTATATTTATGGCCTGTAGTAAAACACCCTATACAAATCGTAAACAGATGGTGATGTTCTCTCCTCAACAAGAGTTACAGATGGGCTATCAATCTGCACAGCAGATATTAAAAACTGAACGTATCAGTAGTGATAGAAGAATTAACGCTCTTGTACAAAGAGTAGGACAACGTATCGCTCGTGCTGCTGCACAACCTGGATATAAATGGCAATTTTTTGTCATTGAAAAAGATATGCTCAATGCTTTTTGTCTTCCTGGAGGAAAAGTTTTTGTCTATACAGGACTTTTTAAAGCAGTGCAAAATGAAGATCAACTCGCAGTAGTCATGGGGCATGAGATCGCACATGCTATTGCACGTCATGGTGCTGAAAGAATGAGTATGATACAACTTGGTCGCATGGGTAAAGAGATCGCATCCAAAACATTGGGTGGGGGTAAATATTCACAAGTTATAAACCAAGCTTATGGCGCTGGTGAAACTTATGGTATGGTACTTCCATTTAGTAGAAAGTTTGAGTATGAAGCAGATGAAATTGGTCTTTACCTTATGACAAAAGCTAAATACAACCCTCGTGAAGCTGTTAAGTTTTGGGATAATATGAGAAGATTAAAACAAGGAAGTCGAAATCCACCTGAGTTTCTCTCAACACATCCTGCTGATACAAATAGAATCAAAAAAATTCAATCGCTTATTCCAAAAGCACTACAACATTATAGATAAAAAAGGTCGAAATTTGAGTAAACAAGAAAAAATTGTCAACATGTTCAACGAAATTGCCAGTACATATGATGTGGCAAATAGAGTATTAAGTTTTGGAGTAGATAAGAGTTGGAGAAAAGATGCATGTGATAAAACATATGCTTTATATGATACAAAATCTATTGATCTTATTTTAGATGTAGCATGTGGTACAGGTGATATGTGTGAATTTTGGGATAAAAGAGCCCAAAAATCAAATATCACTATTAATAAAATTATAGGAGCTGATCCTTCAGTAGGCATGCTAGAAATTGCAAAAGAGAAAGATTTAAATGCTGAGTTTGTAGTAGCTGAAGCTAAAGAACTCCCTTTTGAAACTGAGAGTGTTGATATTTTAAGTATCTCTTATGGACTTAGAAATGTGATGGATCGAAATGAGGGATTATCAGAATTTTATAGAGTACTCAAACCTGGAGGACTTCTTGTTATATTAGAGTTTACAAAACTACAAAAGGCTAGTCTTGCATCAAGAGTTAGAGATTTTTATATGAAAAAAATACTTCCAGTTGTAGGTGGGTTTTTATCTAAAAATAAAGATGCATACAACTATCTACCAAATTCAATAGAAGGCTTTTTAACTAAAGAGAAGTTGATTGGTGAGTTAGAAGAGATCGGCTTTGATATCAAAGAAGCCAAAGGCTACTCAATGGATATCTCTACACTTTTTATCGCAAAAAAATAATCATCAAATAGGCTATCGACCTATTTGATGATTAATCAAGTCTAAGCATCTCACTCTTTTTATAAAACTCTTTAACACTTTCACTTACCGATACAACCCTTTTAAGATAATTTTTAAAATCATTTCTACTATAGGTTATTTTCAAAGACTTTGGATCTATAGCACGACTGAGTGCTACATAAAACTGACTATCTGCAAAGATATGATCTACATTACATTCAAGTGAATTTAAACTCATACCTTGTGACTTATGTATGGTAATTGCATAAGCTGGACGAAGTGGATACTGTTTTAAAGAACACAGAACTTCACTATCTAATGCTCCTTTATCATCAACCATAGAGCGGCTCAGTTCAAATTCAAACCGATCTACTTTGACAAGTCTGCCTTCTTTTTCTACTACAATAGAATCCCCATCGATATGCTCAACAATTGCTTTTTCTCCATTATGATAAGAACCCCATTTATTGGTCGTAAAAATGACAGGAATCCCCTCTTTTAGTTTCAAATCTACAATAATAGGAAGTGATTTTTTCCATGAATTGATACGTTTTTCATTGAGTTTTGCATCTTTGATCTCTAAAAGTGCTGGTAGATCAAACTCTTCTCTTGGTACTTCAGCCACTTTTTGACGATTTAAGATATCTGCTTCATAATTTCTTCCATAAAGTATCGTTGCACCATTTCCATCAAAACTATTATCTTTGAGATTTTGAAGATAATTAAAACAGATCTCATCCAACTCCCCTACTCTAATTTTCTCTAAAACCTGCATAAATTCTTCATTACTGGTTCTTTTTATTTTAGTAAGTTCTACACCTAAAAACTCAAAACTCTCCCATGCACTACTTTGAAAAGCATAGATATTTTCACCAAAGATAGAGTTATTTTGCTGTTTTTGTACAGGTGGAAGTTGAAAAAAGTCACCAACTACTAAAATTTTGCCGCTATATTTGGAATTTCGTAAACGATATAAAATCATATCCATCAAGTCAGAACTCACCATACTAATTTCATCAATGATTAAAAGATCTGTTTTTTTCAATATCTTTGCTAATTCTTTAAGGCGATTTTTATTGTACCTATCAGTCGAAGCAAGTTCTTCAAAATTTGAAGAAATCCCAAATGAAAAGAAACTATGAATGGTCTGACCACCAACATTGACAGCAGAGATTCCAGTACTTCCAAGTACTATCACCCCACGATAGTTAGACTCATAATCATCGATAATTTGTTTCGTCAAATAGCTCTTACCTACTCCAGCTCCACCAGTTAGAAACATATTTTGCTGTTCAAGCAGTTCTAAAATATTATTTAATACACTCAAAATAGTCCATTTTTAGTTTGATTATAACACATGATGAGTTTAACTTTTGTTTACAAAACTCTGTTAATATAATAGATGCAAAAATTCATTTTACTATTTTTAATTATAACTTCATCTTTTAGTGCCCAAATAAATAAAGCCCTTTTTCAGGGAGATAATATCCATCTACAATTTCAAAAAATTGAAAAAGATATAAACCAAAGTAAAAATCAAAAGTTTAAAGATTCCAAAATTATCTTACTTGAAACGTCAACCCTTAAAAAACTTAAACAACTTTATGCCGTCAAAGATGAGATAAGAGTCTTTGAAACCGTCACACTTTCGAAAAAAAGTATTACAGAACAAGAGTATCTAGCAGCGCTATT
>JADGDK010000006.1:12816-49708 GCA_016744895.1 Campylobacterales bacterium
TCTATTAAGTGATCTTCAACTCGAAATCAATCGACTCCAAAATAAAAATAACAATATACAAGAAAAACTTTTCTCACTAAAAAATGATATCCAAAATGCCATTCCAAATGAATCAAATCATTCACTTTTAGCCCAGCAAATGCAGTATGCATTTTACAAAATATCCCAAGATAAAATTCAAAAATCTCTCAAACTTTACAATGAGCTTTTTAAAAAAGAGTTTAAACTATTTGAATCAGCACTCTCCAAAGTAAAATTTATTGAGCACAGTGCAAAAAAGATTATCAGAAATGTAGACTCAAAAATAAGTTCGCTAAAAGATAAAAACCTTCTTTTGAGTATCGATAAAGATAGTGAAGCTCTCAGAGAAGAGAAGGAACAAAAGGTCATCATCAAAAAAGAGCAAAAGATCCAAGAAGAGACTGATATCACAATCGTTAAAAAGCTTCATGCTGAAATCTTACTCTCTTTAAAATGGCTCAAAGAGAAAAAACAAGAACCATTTTTATATGCAATAGAGACTATAGAAAATGATATCAAGCTCTTAAGTGAAGAAGAAAAAAAGAAATTCTCATCTATCACAGAACTTCTTCTTGTCCTTGAAGAGAAACAATTTGATACAAGCTCAACTGCCATGGCTTCAACGCAAATAGGGCTCAAGTATATCATGCAAGGAACGCTAAACTTTATCAATAAAACACTTTTTGTCTATGAAGAAAAAGCCTTTTCACTTAAAACGGTCATCACTTTTATCATACTCATCATGATAGGTTCTATCATTGCAAAAATTTATAAAAACATCGTAGATAGGTTTCATAAAGCAAATAGAATTAAAAGTCTCTCAAGTGCTAGAATGATTGCAAATAGTGGATATTACCTTATTATACTCAGTACATTTTTCTTTGCACTCAAAAGTATCGGTTTAAACTTACATACGATATTTATCATCATTGGTGCAATATTGCTGTGGATTGCACTTGGGCTTCAAGGGTTTATCTCTAACTATGCGATGGGAATTTTGATGAAAATTGACCGTTCTATTCGCATAGGTGATCTTGTAGAGCTAGATTCTCAAATGATTGGATCTGTAGATGATATGGATTTTAGATCTGTTACCATTCTTACAGGAGATCAAACACGCATCACTATACCAAACTCTAGATTTATCACCGAAACCTTTATCAATCACTCACTTGAAGATCATATCAAACGTTTTCATATCCATTTTAGTGTAGACAATAAGATAGACAATGATGTTGTCCAAAAAATTGTTTTAGAGGCACTAAAAGAGAGTTCTATCTCACATATCGATACACCGGAAAAAAGACCCAAAGTGATTCTGATAGATGTCAATAGAAGAATCGTAAGATACGCACTTCTTGTCTGGATTGATCAACACGGAGGATACGATATCCCTGTAGAAAAATCAGCTTTTTTAGCACTCATACACCAAAGTCTTAAAAAAGTTGCACTATAATCTCCCAAAAAGAAGATAGATGGATTTTCAATTAGACCATAGCGACGGCAATGCTAGAGCTTGTACAATCACAACAGCACATTCAACCATACAAACACCTGTTTTTATGCCCGTAGGAACACTTGGCAGTATCAAAGCACTTGACAGTTTTGATATGACAGAACATCTCAAAACAGATATCATTTTAGCCAATACTTACCATCTCTATCTTCGTCCTGGAGATGAAACAGTAAAACATTTTGGTGGATTACATGGATTTGCCAATTATCCTAATAGTTTTTTAACTGATAGCGGAGGTTTTCAAGCTTTTTCACTCTCTAAGATGACCAAACAAGATGAAAATGGCATCACTTTTAAAAGTCATATAGATGGTTCCCTACACTATTTTACACCAGAAAAAGTGATAGATATACAAAACAATTTAAATAGCGATATCATGATGGTTCTTGATGATCTTATCGCACTTCCAGCAGAAGTTGAGCGGATCAAACTCTCTATTGAACGTACCACAGCTTGGGCTAAAAAATCAATCGAATACCACAAAGCGCAACAAGCAAAAGGAATTGGAACACACCAAAATATCTTTGCAATTGTACAAGGTGGTATCGATAAACAGTTTCGAAAACTTTCAGCTACACAATTAACAAAATTTGATTTTGATGGGTTTGCTATCGGAGGACTTAGTGTGGGTGAGGCAAATAGTGACATGTATGAAACGGTAGAGTTTACAGCACCATTTTTACCAAAAGACAAACCAAGATATCTTATGGGTGTAGGAACCCCAGAAGATTTGATAGAAAATATTGAGAGAGGGATCGATATGTTTGATTGTGTTATGCCAACTCGAAATGCACGAAATGGAACACTCTTTACCTCTTTTGGAAAAATGAATATCAAAGGTGCAAAACATAAACTTAGTGATCTTCCTATCGATCCTGAGTGTTCATGCCACACTTGTAAAAATTACTCAAGAGGGTATTTAAATCATCTTTTTAGATCTCATGAATTAACTTACTTTAGACTTGCTTCACTTCATAACCTACACTATTACATCACACTCATGAAAGAAGTGAGAGTTGCTATTTTAGAAAATAGATTTCAAGAGTTTAAAAAAGAGTTTTATGCAAAAAGAGGAAAATAAGGAGACCATTAAATGAAAGAATTTTTTAAAGTCTGGCTTCCCATTTTTCTACTTATAGCTGCAGTTTTTTGGTTTAGTGCACAGTTTATCAAACCAGAAGCTGATAAAGTACTGAGTATCGCAACTGGCCGTGCAGGTGGGAGTTATTATAATTATGCACAAAGATATCAGATACTTTTACAAGAGTATGGTATCGAAGTCAAAATTGTAGAGACAGCCGGTTCTCTTGAAACTCTTGATCTTTTAAAAGATCATAAAGTAGATATTGGATTTGTACAAGGTGGCACGGTTGATCACAAAGAACATAAAGATCTTGAATCCATTGCAAGTATCTATTATGAACCGTTATGGCTTTTTATGAAAAAAGTTGATAACCCTATAGAGTATATATCACAACTTGAGTCCAAAAGAGTTTCCATTGGGGAAAAAGGAAGTGGAACAAGTGCTATTCTCAAGCAAATCGTAAAAGCCAATGAACTCAAAATCGGCACAACAAAAATTGAAAATCTTTCTCTTTTAAACTCATACAATGCACTAAAAAACAAAAAACTTGATGCCTTTTTTTCTGTTATCTCAGCAGATGCACCGATCATTTTAGAACTTCTCAAAGATAAGAGTATTGAAGCGATTTCCCTAAAAAGAATTAAAGCGTATGAAAAAAACTTCTCATCTCTTGAAGGAATCACCATTTATGAGGGAAGTTTGAACCTTATAAATAACCTGCCTAAAAAAGATATCCATCTACTTTCAACGACAGCAACACTGGCCGTACATAAAGATGTTGATGATACCTTAGTCCGACTTTTTACTAAAATAGTCAAAAGCGAAAATCAGAGAAATAATGAATTTCCCTCTCTTAAACATTTAGAACTTCCTGTACATCCAGAGGCTAAAAAGTATATGTTAAAAGGTGATAGTATCCTTGAGAAGATCTTTCCATATTGGATCGCATCAAATCTTGATAGACTTAAAATCATGCTCATCCCTCTTTTGACCCTGATGATTCCTCTTTTAAAAGGATTTTTACCCCTTTATCGATGGCGTATCCGATCTAAGATCTACAGATGGTACAAACAGTTAGATCAGCATGGACAACAATGGGAGCAATATGATCAAAAAAGTCTTTTACATGGAATACAAGAGATTGAAGCGCTCCAAAAAGAGATCAAAGAACATGTCAATGTACCACTCCCATACATGAGTGAATATTACATGCTCAAAACACATGTGGATTTTATACATCAAAAAATGTTACAAAGTTTCGATAACATGAAAGAAAAGGAATCGTTATGAAAAAATCTCTTTTTCTAATTTTTACACTGGTATTATTTACAGGCTGTACTGCCTCACATAACCCCTTTATAAATGTGGGTGCCAGTAAAACTGTGAATGTCGGTGGTATTGATGTAGGTGTTGGAGTTCATGATATTATACGGTTAGGAAAATAATATATCTTAAAAATCTTCAATTTTAAATACTTCATAAGCCACCTCTTCGTATGGATGAGTCTCTTTTAAAGTCTTGATTGCTTTACATATTAAATCATCTGCACATATCAACTCTACTTTATACTCCTGCACACGCTCAAGTTCATTAATCATGCCAATATAAGGATTTGCATTTCCAATAGGTTTAAATTGACCCATACCTAAAGATTCCCAAGAACAACACTCATAATCACCTATCTTGCCAACACCAATATCAAATAGAGCCTGTTTTGTTTTCTCTTTATCTTTGGATGGGACAAAGTAATTTAATTTGTACATTTGATTTCCGATACATAATTTTTACTTTTATTGAGACAAGGTATTTGCTAATTTCTAATTTCTAAATCAAACTCACTCTTACCTTTGACAGTAGTAAACCCATTTGCAACCCAGTCTTGCATCCCTCCTCTATACCATAAGAGTTTATTTCCTGGATAACCTAAGTTTATAAGTCTAATGATCATTTTCTGTGATTGTGAACACCAACTGCCATTACAAAATATAACAGCAGTCTTACTTCGTGAAAAATCTAAATAACTTTTTCTCTGTATAATACCGAGTATATCAACCATATTTTCAAACTCTTCAAGTTTATTATCATCTTCTTCTGTCATTGCATGAATTTGATTAAATGGTAGATTTACTGCGGTAGGTATTGTCATCTGCTCGTACCATCGTCTAGTACGTCCATCTATCAAAACGTACTTTTCAGGTTTTTTTTGTTGATTTTTAATATGCGCTAAAACTTCAAGTTCAGCTATAGTTTTTATATCTCTATGTATTTGCATAGGTTGTGACACGCCAACTACTGTTACAAAAGTTTTTTTACATGCCTTTGGTATATCTTGATCTGCAAAATCACTACCAAATAGAGTCTTTGGATTTATATGAACGTTATCACACTCTTTACTCTTTTGCCTATGAATAACTATAGTTTTATTGCCATCAACAACTGTGACACCTTTTTTCTGAACTTCTCGTAACGAATCATTCGATCCAAATAGATATGCTGTAAATAAAAAATATAGAAGTCTCTTCATAACTCACCCCATAAAAAAATTTTTACATTATAACATTTTTTTATACTATAAGCTATTTTTCAAAATTTCTTTACAAAAACTAATTAACGCTTCATTTCTATGTTTCATCGCACCTTTAAGTAATATTTCTAACTTTTTCTCTATTTCTTGCTTTACAATGGGAAGCGATCTATGTTTTAAAAGTGATTGAATCCTATATCTATCCATAGAGTGATATTTAAAAGAGAGTTGCTCATGTCCTGCAAATTTAGTCGTAAGAGCATCTTCAATTAACCCTACTTCGTATGATTTTAAAATCCGTAGCCACAAATCATAATCTTCACAAACTTCCAAATTTTCATCAAAATAACCTATCTCATCAAATAATGATCGATCGATCATAGCAGTAGAAGGAGCAATTTTACAAAAGTTTAAATTCTCTTCAAAACAAAATCCACTCGGTTTTTGATGCTGTTTTTTCTGTTTGATGCTTTTCCCATCTCTTATCCACGCTTCACCAGTATGTGAAAAAAGAATATGAGGATTTTCTTCGTGAAAAAGAAGTTGTATTTGTAATTTTTGTTCATGCCATATATCATCAGAGTCTAAAAGGGCAATCCATCGATTTTTTGCGTATTTAATTCCACTGTTTCTAGCAGAGGAAACTCCACTATTTTTTTGAGTGATAATTTTGATTTTATCATTAAAAGATTCTAAAACTAATGGTGTATCATCACTAGAACCATCATCTACAACGATAATCTCATTTGCTGCAAGGGATTGATCCAAAACAGACTCAATCGCCCTTTTTACTAACTTTGGGCGATTATATACGGGGATAACTACTGAGATCAACTCTTTTTCTTAGTTGCGTATGAAAAATACCACCAGATAAGTGAACCAAATGTTAAAAGCACAAGTGGCATGATGATAGGATTTGATTTGATATAGCCAAATGCATTAACAATCTGTTCTCCACCCCAGTAACTTAAAAGTCCAAAAAACAGACCCCAAAATATTGATGCTGGAGCATTTAAAATACCAAACTTTACAAAGCTATATTTGGTTAAACCAAAAGCAATAGGAACAAGTGTTTTAACACCATAAATATACTTTTGGATAAAAACAACCCAATTTCCATATTTTTTGATCAATACATGGGAGAGTGCAAATTTTCTTCTATGGTTCTTCATATAAGGTTGTGTAAATTGTTTGTTATATCGTGCCATGTAAAACAAGAACATGTCACCGATATAGTTGGATATAACAGCCACTGCGATAGAAGTAGAGATATCCATCTTACCCATGTATGAGAGTGCGCCAGCAGCTATTAATGCAAAAAAACCTCCACCAAATGAGTAGAGAAATAGTATGATATATCCATAGGTTGATAATGAGTTTAGTAAGTCTTCCACTTTAATTTTTTCCTTGGTTAAAATATTGGGCAAAATGTCCGTCAAGTTCTAGCAGTTCTCTCTTGCTTCCTGACTCTACAATTTCACCATGTTCGAGTACATAAATAAAATCCGCCATGTTCACGGTACTCAAACGATGCGCGATAATTATAGTGGTTCTTTCTTTTAAAAACAATGCTAATTCATCAAAAAGTATATCTTCTGTTGTCACATCCAAAGAGGAAGTAGACTCATCTAATATCACGATATTTGGTTGGGCTATGATCATCCTCGCAATTGAGAGCCTCTGTCTCTGTCCACCAGAGAGTTTAATACCATTTTTCCCAACCACCGCGTCTATACCATTTTCAAGAGTTTGTGTAAATTCTCCAAGTTGAGCGATACGAAGTGCTTCGTGTATCTGCTCATCACTCACCTCTTTTCCAAATGTTAAATTAAAACGAATCGTCTCATTAAACATCATAGGACTTTGAAGTACCATGTACACATTGCTTCGCATGACATCTAGCCCTATTTTATCACTATCAACTCCATCAAAAAACAGTTGCCCACTGTTTTGTTGATAAAACCCTGCGATAATTTGTGCCAACGTAGTTTTACCACTACCACTTGCACCAACAATTGCAACTTTACAAGCTTTTGGTATCTGCATATTGATATCTTTTAAAACAGGTTTCTTATTTCCATACTCAAAATTGACGTGTTCTAATGTGATCTCATTTGTAAATTGCCCTCTAAATGGATTCTTTTCATGCTTAAAATCTGGTTCAGCCTTCAACGCAAAAATAGCATTGATACGTTCAAGTGCTGCTTTGGCATTATGAAAATCATACTGAATATTGATGATCTCTTGTATCGGATTCATAATTACCCACAAATACCCAAAAACAGCAAACATAAACCCAATAGTCAAGTCGCTATAAGCTACCATTAAAATACCGAGGCCTCTTAAAAATTCAAAACCTGTCAAAAATAGCATATAGGACTTTTTTTGTGAAGCATCACTCTTGTAGCCAAAGTTTATCGCTGCAGTTTTGATCTTTTTTGCATCACCATCAAGTGCTGTAAAAAACTTTTTCTCACTGTTACTTGCACGCACTTGCCAAAAAAGATCTAGTGTTTCATTGAGTGTATCTTGAAACTTGGAAATTTTAGCATTCTCTTCTTTTTTCAAAACTGAAACTTTTCGTGCTAATTTAGTCGTAAAAATAACAATGATTGGATTTAAGATCAAGATAAAAAGTGCCAATTGCCAATGGATCATAAAAAGCACAATCCCAATCCCAATAATCGTCAAAACTGAGATCAAAAGCCGACTAATCGAAGAGCTTAAAAATGTATCCACCGTTGCAATATCCACGACCATCAATGAAGATATCTTTCCACTACCAAAATGTTCATATTCACTCAATGAAAGCTTTGAAATATGACTCAAAAGCTCTTGACGTATCTTATAAACAATCTCTTTTGAGATGATATTAAAATACCAATTTTGCCAAACAGTCAGTGCAAAATAAGCCCCACGAAGTATGATAGCGATAAAAAGTGCAAGGACGATATAAAAATAATCTTCATGAGGAGCACCAAAAATATAATTGGCATGTTCTAAAAACCAGCCTGGTTTATCTAAAAGTATCTCATCTACCAAAAGAGGCATCATAAGTGGTACTGGAACACTCACAATAACTGCTAAAAGTGCAATCAAGTTTGCTTTTATAAGCATTGGTTTGTGTTTTAAAATCTCTTTGAAGATTTGATTAAATGTGTATTTTTGCATAAAACATTGTAGCGAAATGTTTTAAATTTTTATCCTATTTTCTCAAATACTTTAAAACAGTCGCTATGATGTCATCATCATCTTTACTAGGTGCTTTGAGACTCTCTTTTCGCTCATTTTCATATACAATTGTGATATTTTGTTGATACGAAGAGATGGTTTTGATACTTTTTTCGGATGCCAATATCTTAATCACAATCACCTCAAGAAAGTTTTTTGTCAACTCATCAAGTTCACCAAAACGGTCAATCATCTCCTCTTCTATCTCATAGACTTCATTAACTTGCTCACATTTACTCAAACGACGATATAGTTCTAACCGTATACGATCTTCTCCTACTGAGTCACTATTGAGGTATGCACTGACTGCAAGCTTGACTTCTACTTCTGATTTTTCTGTTTTTTGTTGGTTTAAAAGTAAGTTTAAGGCATCCTCCAACATCTTAAGATAGAGAGAATATCCGATATTTTTGATATGACCACTTTGAGCTTCACCTATGAGATTTCCACCACCTCTAATTTCTAGATCATGATAAGCTAGCACCGAACCACTTCCCAAAAAGGAGTTTGACTCTAGTGCAATTAATCTTTTTTTGGAGGTATCTGAAATTTTATCTTTGTTTTCAACCAAGAAGTAGCAGTAACCCACACGACTACTACGCCCAACCCGACCACGAAGTTGATGCAGGTCTGCCATGCCAAATCGATCCGCATTTTCAACAATAATCGTATTTACATTTGGGATATGAATACCCGATTCGATAATCGTAGTAGAGATCAAGATATCATACTCTTTTTTCTCAAAAGCCATGATCTCTTTTTCTGTTACAGCCGCTGAAATTTTTGAGTGAAGTACCAAGATCTTAGCATTTGGCAAAATTTCTTGTAACTCTTTTTTCTTTGCATCAATACTGGCAATTCGATTATGTACATAAAAGATTTGACCACCGCGTCTTGTCTCACGAAGCACAATTTCTTTTAATAGTTTCTCATCAAACTCTTTAACAAAAGTCCGAACATCTTCACGCTCACTTGGAGGAGTTAAAAGTTGTGAATATTGTTTGATAGAGCTAAGTGCCATGTTAAGCGATCTTGGGATCGGAGTTGCACTCATGGAGAGTACATGTAAATTCTCTTTGAGTGCTTTTAACTTCTCTTTTTGTTTTACACCAAATTTATGCTCTTCATCAAGTATCATAAGGGCAATATTGTTAAACGCTACACCAAACAAGGAATGTGTTCCTACACATACATCTATTGTACCCTCTTTAAGCCCTTTTAAAATGTTACTTTTTTCGCGAGTTGTGGTAAAACGATCTAACTTCACAACAGAAACTCCATACTTAGAAAAACGCTCTTTTAGACTTTTATAATGCTGAGAAGTGAGCAAGGTTGTTGGGGCTAAAAATGCAGCTTGATAGCCACTTTTTACCGCTGCAAAAATGGCATTCATAGCCACTTCTGTTTTTCCAAAACCAACATCACCACTAAGAAGTCGATCCATGACTTTACCATTTTTTAAATCATCAAAAATTTCATTGATACTTTTATCTTGGTCATCCGTATAGACAAAGCCTGCATCATTTTGAAATAGTTTTAACTCAGTATGATTGCTTTTAAGTTTGACAGCATTGATAAGTTCACGACTCGCTGCTATCTCTATAATTTCACGGGCAATTTCAAAGAGTTTGACTTTGGTCTTCTCTTTCATCTTTAGGAAACTACTTTTTCCTAACTTATCCACTATGGCTAATGCACCACCCTCAGAAATATATCTATCGATAAGTGTTAAGTTTTCCACAGGAATCAAAAGCCTATCATCTCCTTGATAAGCAATCTCCACAAAATCTCGAACTGTGCCTAAAACTTTAGTATTTTTTAGACCTTTAAAGATACCAATTCCATAATTTTCATGCACTACATAATCATTGACTTTAAGATCATCAAGAACAATAGAACTTCGTTTTCGTCTCTTTTTTCGCTCACTTTTATTGAGTGATACAATGAGCTCATCATCACTCAAAACATTGACAATAAGTTCATTAAATTGATAATTTACTTTAATTTCTGCATCAATTCCAGATTGTTTTGCCAAACCCTCATTTCTTGCGATAATTGTAATTTTCTTCTTTTTATGAAAACTCACCAATGCATTTAACTCAGCAACTTCAATATCTTTATAAATTTTTGGCTCTTGGATAAGCGGTATGGCTAAGAGTTGCTCTTTTTTGGCTTTATCTTCAGAAAACGAAAAAAAATCTTCGATATCTTCTTTAAGATTAGAAACATAAATAGCACTTTTTGATTTGAGGTAATCCTCTGACAAATCTTCAAGGCACCAAAAACCAAGTGTTGAAATCTCTTTTTCAAAACTATCACTTTGAAGATTTGAAACCATTTTTTCTAATTGCTCATATTGTACACTATCAAGGGCAAAAAGTGCAGGTATCACTGAAACCGACTCAAGCTCCTCTTTTTCACTCTTTTGGGTTTCACAAGTAAAAATCCTAATACTCTCTATCTCATCATCAAAAAGTGAAATTCTTATGGGATAAGAAGCGTTTATAGGATAGAGATCGATGATGTCACCCCGAAATGAAACCTCTCCTTTTTCTTCAACAATTTCAACAAAGGTATACCCCCAATGAAGCAATCTCTCTTTAAAATTACTTAACTCAATCGTATCACCAAACTCAATATCAAAAGATTGAAAAAGCTCTTTTTTTGGAAGCGCATTTATCATCGTTCTAAAAGGTGCAATGAGTAGTGATTTTTTAGGATTGGTATGATAAGAATTTAGTGCCGCATTGATCTCAAAAAGCTCCTCTTTATAAGGGCGTAAATCATCGCCATGTGCTGCTCTAAAATCAGGAAGTTGATAGGTTTGATACCCTAGATATGTGGCACAGTCAGCTGCACTTTTTGCCTCTTTGTCATCTTTGGTAATAAGAAGTTGTATATCTGGTTTTGATTTAAGGTACTCGAAGAGTCTAGCTTGCACTTTTTGCCTTTATTTTATATGTGAACTTTCTTTTAAAACAGTGACGAGAGGCTCAGACCAAAGGGAGGATTTGCCTCGTAGGAGCTGTTTTAAAAGAAAGCTCTAATGGATTTAAAATTTTGATATAATAGTATCAAGGAGTTTATATGAAACAGATTATAACAGCCCTTGTTGGAATGACACTTTTAGTAAGTTGTAATTCTACTACTTCACAAGAAAATGAAGTACTTAGTAAATTACAAAGAGACCTAAATCCACAAGTGAGTGAAACAGATCTTAAACAATTAGTCAGCAATAATAATAAGTTTGCATTTTCACTCTATCAAAACTTACATACCAATCAAAATAATACATTTTTCTCACCTATTTCAATCAGTCACGCACTTATTATGACTTATGCAGGTACTAGTGGAGAAACTAAGAAAGAGATGAAAACGGCACTCAATTTAAGCCTTGATGATACAAAAGTCCATGCATCTTTTAATAAATTAGATCTTGGCTTAAATATAAATGACGATACTTATATCTTTAAACTTGCTAATGCAATTTGGCCTTCACAAGATTTTAAATTTGAACAAAACTATCTTGATACGATCATGGTCAATTATGGAGCTAGTTTAAAGACATTGGACTATAGTACCAAACCTGATGAAAGTCGCAACACCATAAATAACTCGATAGCAGAAAAAACTGAGAACAAAATACAAGATTTAATTCCAAAAGGAGCCATTACACCAATGACTAAAATGGTACTTAGTAATGCTACTTATTTTAAAGGCTCATGGGAATTTCCTTTTGATCCAAATGATACAGAAAAAGGTATATTTGATAATTCTATAGAGACAGATTTTATGTCTCAAACAGAAATATTTTCTTATTTTGAGGATGAAAATTTATCCGCTATCAAACTAGGTTATAAAAAACAAAAAAGCTCTATGATTATCATACTTCCAAAAGATGAAACTTTCAACATATCAGAATCCATTGTACAGCATATTCAAAATAATTTTATCAGACATAATGTCACCTTAAAAATGCCAAAATTTAAATTTACTACTGACTCGATCAGTCTCACTAACACCTTAGAATCTCTTGGAATGAAACTTGCTTTTGATAGTACTAAAGCTGACTTTAGCAATTTGAGCCAGACTAGTTCAATTTATATTAGTGATATTTTGCATAAAACATTTATCGAAGTAGATGAGTATGGCACCCAAGCAGCCGCGGCGACAACAACCCTACTCTCTACCACATCACAAGAAATTGTTTCAAATGCACAAATGTCTCTAGATAAACCATTTATCTATATGATTGTAGATGATCAGACGAGTCAAATACTATTTTTAGGCTATATGTTAAAACCATAAGGAAACAGATGGGTATTTTTACAAATTTAGAAACAGAGTTTGATATAGAAATTGTAGAGGAGTTTTTTTCACATTTCTCTTTTATGATCGAAGCACTTGAGCCTTTAATTATTGGTTTGGAAAAAGAAGTGTTTTATACAAATAACATAAATGAAATTTTTAGAATTTTTCATAACATAAAATCTTCTACTGGATATCTTAAAATTAGGCCTATTAATAAACTCGTAACATTAGGCGAAGAGGTACTCGAAGAGTGCAGACATCAAAGTGGTGTGGGAAGCGATGAACTTATCAATTGGTTACTTCTTTTAAATGATCAACTTTTACTTTACAGAAAAGATTTGGAAAAAGATAAAGATGTATTAAGCCCAATAAATCATAATATAATAAAAGTACCTACAAAGTATTTAAAGTAATTTTGCCAAACTTGCACGACCGTATAAATTCATAATCGCACGAGTAAGACTATCCCACGCGATACGATTTTCAGTGTATAAAAGATTTTCAAAATTATTGATATTAAATGTTAAAAAGTTTTTTGGATCAAGTACATTTTTAATATATTTTACTTCATAATGTAAATGAGGACCAGTGGAAATTCCTGTATTTCCAAGATAACCTATCACTGTACCTTTTTTTACAAAATCTCCTTTTTTGACTTCTAAATTTGTTTTCATGTGTCCATATGCTGTTTTAAAACCAAAATTATGATGAATCACTACAAGATTTCCATATCCTGTATCAAAGTCTGCATATTCAACAATTCCATCAGCAGTTGCAATGATACCAGTTCCCATCTTACCACCAAAATCAATACCATGATGAAATCTCTTAATTTTATGAATAGGATGCATACGATAACCAAATGGGGAAGTCACTCTTTGAGTAGAAGAAGGGTAACCACTAGGAATACTATCAACAATCAATTTTTTTGTTTTTTGATTCATATTTGCTAAAAGTTTTGAAATATTGCTATTTTTAGTACTACTATTTTCTCCAATCAGCTCTTCAATATCTTCAATCTTATCTTGAATCTGTTCAAATTCTTCTTTTTTCTTTTGGATACTTTGGCTGAGAATAATATTTGCTTTGACAAGTTTTAACTGTTCTTTTTTAATATCTCCTGCATAGGAGGCATAGAATGCAGATACAATTGCTACGATTACAAATGTAAAAGCTACAAGAGAGAAAATTATAATATATCTATTGTGTTTTAACTCCATGATGCTTTAAAAACTCCTCTACAACTGAAAATGAACCAAATACGAGATACTCATCATGGTGATTGATTTTATGAAAATTACAAAATTCTATCTCAAGCGTGCGAAGCGTCTCATCTAAAATCTTTTTTTCTTCAATTCTTTCATTTAATATCGACAAAATTTCAACTCTTTTAATAATTGGCTTTAAAATTTTTAAAATTTTCTTATAATCTTTGTCTCCATAAGAGTTATATACCAATACAATCTCAGAATTTCGAAAATGAGATAATAAAGCCTTGGCTGCAGCTACATTATGCCCTACATCAATCGTTACATTTTCACTAATTTTTTGACATCTACCAAAAAGTTTAAAATCTTCAAATTTACTAAAATCAATTTCAATACCAAAAAATTTTGCACCAGCCATAGCTAAAAGTAAATTATCTACAAAAAATTGAGGCATAGAGAGTGACTGTATACACTCTTTTGCCTCTTGCTTCTCGAAAAAAAAAAAAAAATGATCATATCGAAACATTTCAACACCTTTTTTTCTCGAACGTAACTTTGAGACTTTATATACTTCTTTATACTCTTGCTTTCCAAGAATTGAAAATTTCCGTACCGCATTTAATTTTGTCGTTGCAATTTGGTTTATGGTCTCACCTAAGAATGCTTCATGGTCATAAGAGATAGGAGTAACAAGAGTTAAAGCACTTTCAAAAACACTTGTTGCATCATATTCACCGCCAAGACCAGCTTCTAAAACAATATAATCACACTCTTGAAAACATAACATAGCAAGTAGTGTTGTATACTCAAAATAGGAGAGAGATTTTTGAAATTTACTACTTAAGATAGAAGATAATTTTTGATGATTTTTCTCTAATAAATCATCATTAACATTTTTACCATTTAACCAAATGCGCTCATTAAATTTTAAAACATGTGGCGAAGTATAATGTCCTGTTTTAAAACCAGATTTATGCAAATAATGGGCTAAAAACCTTCCACTACTTCCTTTACCATTGGTTCCTATCACATGGATAATTGTAGGAAGTGAAAAATGTTTTTCTACACTCTCCCAAGCTCTAGGCATACGGGTATAATCAATCTCTTTATAATAAAGTGGCTTTTTCGCCAAAAAGTCCTCTAACACCTACACAATCTCTGGCATAACTCTATTTCTGCCTGCTTGTTTAGCAGCATAAAGTGCCTCATCTGCACCCGCAATCATCTCTTTTTGCCCTTTATAATCTGTACAATGACCTACTCCAACACTGATTGTAATTGGTACTTTTTGCTCTTTATAAAGAAAATCAAATGCCTCCACTTTTTTTCTTATTTTTTCAGCAAATACTAAAGCACCATTTAAAGGAGTATTTGGCAATATCGCTAAAAACTCTTCCCCACCATATCGTCCAATGATATCAACATCTCTTTTGACCTCTAAAAAGATTGCACCTAGTTTTTTCAAAATCACATCACCTGCTTCATGCCCAAAAGTATCATTCACCTTTTTAAAATAATCAATGTCAAAAAAGCAAATCGAATACGCAATTTTATATCTTATGTAACTTTTTTCAACACGATTTAACTCTTCATCAAGACCTCTTTTAGAGACTAGAGCAGTTAAGAAATCTTTTTTACTCTCTTTTTTAGCCACACTAAGTGCACCCTCCAACTTCTTGATTTTTAATTGAAGTGTTTTAACAACTTCATCATCTTTTTTCATTTTTTTACCCAAAAGATCCGTCTCTACCTCAAGGGAATCCGCAATCTTAATCAATCTTGCCTTCACCGTTTCAAAATTGTGTTTGCCGTGATCAAAACTTTTAAGTTCTCTTTTAATTTCTGAGATACGATCACGACTTAAGTTACTATTGTCAACAAGATTTACAATTTTTTCAGATACATCTCCAAGTAGTTCATCTAAGGATAAGACACGCTCTTTTACCTCTTCACGGTCTATTTTAATACGCTTTTCAACTAAATGAGCAATTCGTTTTTGTACCTCTTTTTCATTGATAATATGGGGAGCATTTTTAAGCTCATAACTAAGTGTTGCTAATTCATCATCCATTGTATCTGTAAGAGAAGGGGTTAATGAGGAAACAATCATAGACGCCATAGTTTCAATTGTACGATCCTCTTGTGTAGCACTTAATACTGTAACAATTTCATTGAGTGTGGCCTCTAAATCACCTTTTTGAACAGTACTATATGGTTTTAGCCTATCAAGCAAATTTTCATCATAATTAGTTAAAAACTCAAACCATTTATCTTTAATAATTTCAAAGGTATTATAATCAGCTAAATACTCTATACGCTCCAAAGAGGCATTTGCAAGCTCACTCGCCTTTTTATTATGTAAAAGTGTCATACTCTGAAGCAACCTTTTTACAAGTGTTACTAAGATGAGATTTTGTCTATTTTTCTCTTGTCCTGTGATACGGTTTAATGTAGCGATAAGATAAGTTAAAAGTTCTTCTGTAGTATTAATATTATATTTTGATATATCTTCTTTTAAAAAAGGATTTAATTTTGAGAGAAATCGTTTATTACGATTACAATCAATAAGATCAAAACCTCTTTTTGTAGCAATTTTACAAAACATATCTGCATAGTTATCTGGAGTAAGTGGTGTTTTGTTAGAATTTAGGGTCTTTAACGTTTCTCGTACGATATCACTGATAGTCATTTTATACTCCGTATGGCTATTTGACTTCTTACTGCATCCAAAGCTTTTTGACTTGCAAACTTTATCGCTTCAAATCGTTTAGTATCAGAAATCAAAGAACTTGATTCAATAGGAAAATCATAATCACCGGTTGTATAAATGTTATGTGATTTTCCACCTTTATCCTCATATCTTGTTTTTAGCCCAACATAGGTTTTATACGCGATAACATAACCATTTTTATCATACTGAATAGGCATAAAAGATACAGAATTTAAATTGATATAAAATTTAGAATCTGCTTTATCTTTTGAGACGATATCTGATCGAAATTGACTTACAATAGCTTCATTAAGGGCATCCTTAATCAACACACTATTTTCTGGATCTTCCAAAGAAATTGCCACTTCTGCATAGATTTTTTCACCCAAAACCTCTTTAGTATAAATAGAGGTGGGTTTATATCCACAAGAAACAAATAATAATACAACAAAGATAAGTGGATAAAGTCTCATATTTCCTACTTTATAACAAAATTAACCAATTTGTTTGGTACATAAATCTCTTTAATAATCTCTTTATCTGCAATCCATTTGGCACATGCCGTTTTTGAAAGGGCTAAAATTTCCTCTTTTGATGCAGAAGCAGAGAGTTCAATTTCATCTCTTTTTTTACCATTTATAGTCAAAGCAAGTACTATAGTATCGACCGCAAACACTTCTTCAAGTACTTTTATCTCTTTAAAGTTCTCTAAATCAAAAAGTTTTTCACTAAGTTCCCAACAAATATGAGGAATAATTGGCTCAAGAACGTGCAATAATACAAAATACCCTTCACTCCATACATCAGAATTTTTTTGATTGCTTAAAGCATTTAATGCTTCCATAGATGCTGCGATAACGGTATTAAAAGTAAAACTACCTTCATAAATCTCATTTGATTTTTTTAAAGCTTCATAAACTTTAGTACGGGCTAACTTCTCTTCTTTAGAAAGTGTACTGTGGTCAATTTGAACAAGAGCATTTTGTGCCCTAACATTAGAAGAGCGATCTGTAAACTTTTTAATAAATTTAAAAGCACCTTCAACGGCACTATCATTCCACTCTAACTCTTTTACAGGAGGGGCAGCAAAAAGAATAAATAGTCTTGCAGTATCTGCACCATACTTTTTGATAATCCCATCAGGATCAACCGTATTACCTTTTGATTTACTCATTTTAGAGCCATCTTTAAGCACCATACCTTGTGTTAAAAGATTGGTAAAAGGTTCATCAATATTGATATACCCTAAATCTCGAAGTGCTTTAGTAAAAAACCGTGCATAAAGAAGATGGAGTATGGCATGTTCAATTCCACCAACATACTGATCTACACCCATCCAATAACATGCATCATCACTACTAAAAGCTTCATTTTGGCTCACAGGCGTACAGTAACGTAAAAAATACCAAGAGCTCTGTACAAAAGTATCCATTGTATCAGTCTCTCTTGTCGCATTTTCACCACACTTTGGACATGCACACTTTTTCCAGCTTTCATGAGAATCAAGTGGATTCCCTTCACCTGTAATTTCTACATCATCAGGAAGCGTAATAGGCAAATTTTCAATCTTTTCAGGTACAAGACCACATGTTGGGCAGTGTACAAAAGGAAGCGCTGCACCCCAGTATCTTTGGCGAGAAATCCCCCAATCTCTGAGTTTATAATTGATTACTTTTTTTCCAAGACCCTCTTTTTCAAAGTGATAAATGATTGATTTTTTAGCTTTACTGTTTTTAGCACCATCAAACTCGCCACTATTTATAAGAACACCCTCTTCAGTATAGGCAGATGTACTAAGATCACTTTTAGGATCACTAATTACCTCTATCATAGGTAGACTGTATTTAGTTGCAAATTCATAATCTCTTTCGTCATGAGAAGGAACTGCCATAACAGCACCTCCACCATACCCAACAAGTACAAAGTTAGCAACCCAAACTGGAATTTTTGCACCTGTTAAAGGGTGTATTACTTCAAGTTCAAGATCAAGTCCCTCTTTTTCACCTACACCACGATCTCTTTCACTAACACTTTGCATTTTTTTAATTGCATCAATTTTCGTATCACTCAAAAGATTGTTCTCTATCAAATACTTAACAATCTCATGTTCAGGAGCAAGTGCTGTATAAGTGACACCATAAATAGTATCAGCCCTAGTCGTAAAAACAGTATACCCATCAAAATTATTTCCAAGTTTTTCCAAAGATTCTGAACTCAGTTTTAGATCAAACTCTAACCCTTCACTTCTACCAATCCAATTCTCTTGCATCGTCAAAACTTGCTTAGGCCAACCTGATTCTAAAACTTTTAAATCATCTAAAAGTTCTTGTGCGTATTTTGTAATTTTGATATAAAAACCAGGCATATCTTTATGCTCAATTTCATTATCACATCTCCAGCAACATCCCTCAACCACTTGTTCATTTGCTAAAACAGTATGACAACTTTCACACCAATTTACACTCTGACTCTTCTCATACAAAAGTCCTTCTTCATACATTTTAATGATAAATTCTTGTTCAAACTTTGTATAAAGTGGATCACTTGTAGCAAATTCTCGCTCTTTTGAGAAACTAAGTCCTAATGACTGCAACTCACCTCTCATATAGTCTATATTTTCATAAGTCCATTTTTTAGGATGGAGTTTATGTTTGATCGCAGCATTTTCAGCAGGCATACCGAAGCTATCCCAACCTATTGGATGAAGAACATTAAAACCTGAATTTCTATAATGTCTGGCTATGGCATCACTGATTGTATAATTTCTCACATGTCCCATGTGGATTCGTCCACTAGGATAAGGGAACATACTCAAAATATATTTTTTAGGTTTTTCTAAATCAGTTTTAGGTTCAAAACTTTTTCTCTCGTTCCAACTATTTTGCCATTTATTTTCAATTTCTGAAGGATTATATTCCACTCAAACTCCTAAAATTCTTCTTTTACTTTTGCTGATTCTACAAGGACTAATGCCATGGAGAAGATATTTGCTACTACACCACCAATAGCCAATGCGATAGCTGTTTCTACATTTCCAATCAATTGCGCATAGATAAATGCAGGAATCAAGTGTAAATCAGCAACTAAAGATGAAGCAAAAAGTTCAGCTGAAAGTACATTTTTAACACCAATTTTTAAAAGTGTTGATACAAGATTGATACTTGCTGCAATAAAAAGTGCAGTAGTATTATGATCATAGAGATACCCTGCTGTAGTAGTTAAACTCATCAATGCAAAAAATATAAATATTACTCGTCCCCAATCCATTGGAAAATCCTTTATAGTTTTTTATTTTAATCACGCAATAGGGAAGTAATTCCCTATTGCTACGCTAACGCTAAGTTTTCCTCAGCAGAAGGCTCACGCACAGATAAACCGTGCTAAGCGTATAAATTATATAACAATTTTTTGTTATAGTGTGCCACCCTCGTATTGGGCTCTCATTTTCTCTTTTTCGATTCTTAGCTTCTCTTTTCTTGCTTCATTTGTTTTATAACCTTCTACATCAAATCCAAGCCATTTTAAAAATGGTGAAGCTATAAAGATTGAACTATAAGTTCCAACAACTACACCTACAAGCATAGTAAAACTAAATCCACTAATAATCTCTCCACCAAATAGGTAAAGTGTTAGAACAACAAAAAATGTTGTTAGTGACGTTAATGTCGTACGTGACAAGGTTTTAGTAATTGACTCATTAATAATTTGAAATAGATCAAATATTTTAGACTCACGAATACCCTCACGAATTCTATCAAATACAATAATCGTATCATTAAGTGAATACCCCATGATTGTTAAGATCGCAGCCAAAATATCAAGATTTACATCAATTTGAAATAGCGCAATCATACCAAGAGCAATAGAGACATCATGGACAAGTGCAAATACTGATGCCACACCAAATCGCCACTCAAAACGAAATGCAATATAGATTAAAATGGCTACAATTGAAAGCAGCATCGCCATAAGCCCTTTTTCACGAAGCTCACTTCCCACTTTTGGTCCAACCATATCAACCCTACGAACTTCAAAATCTCCAGTTCCATTCAATAAAACTTTGATCTCATCACCAATATCACTACCAACAGAAGTTGTTGAAGTAGGAATTTTAATAATCACCTCTTCAGGCGCTCCAAACTCTGTCACACTTGCGGAGCTATACTTATCAACTTTAGTTACAGCATCTCTAATTTTATTTATAGGTGCCGGTGTATCATATTTTACTTGTACTAGTGTTCCTCCAGAAAAGTCGATACCATAATTAAGTCCTTTAGTAAACACAAGTGCCCATGAAGCTAAAATAAGAAAAGCAGAAAAAGCAATAAACATCTTACTTTTTCCCATAAAATCATGTATTTTGTGTGATTTAAAAAATTCCATTATTTTGCCTCCTTTTTAATACCGAACCATTTTCGAAGATCTTTACTTTTGTTAATACGTGTGTATAAAAGATCATAAACGCCATGTGTACCTAAAATTGCAGTCAACATAGAAGCTAAAATACCAATACTAATAGTCAATGAAAACCCTTTAATAGGTCCTGTACCATAGGCATAAAGTATCACAGCTGCAATAAGTGTTGTGATATTTGCATCCAAAATTGCAGTTAATGCATTTGAATAACCCTTCTCTATTGCTGTTTTTATGGTTGCTCCACTGTTTAAAAGTTCACGAACCCGCTCATTAATAATAACATTGGCATCCACTGCCATACCTACAGTAAGGACAATACCAGCCATACCAGGAAGCGTGAGTGTTGCTCCAAACATTGCCATAACAGCAACAATTATAAACAGATTTGCGACAAGTGCGAGATCAGCAATAAGTCCTGCATAACCATAATAAAAGATCATAAAGAAAAAGACCAATGCAAATCCAGCAATCAGCGCCATTAAACTTGCTTGGATACTATCAGCTCCTAAAGAGGGGCCAACACTTCTTTTTTCAAGCAGTTCAACTGGTGCTAAAAGTGCTCCAGATCTTAAAGCAATCGCAACATCACTCGCTTCTGCCATAGAAAAACCACCAGATATTTGACCACTTCCTCCACCAATTCTTTCACGAATCACTGGAGCACTATAAACAATACCATCTAAAACAACAGCCATTCTATTTCCAACATTATCACCTGAAAAATTACCAAAGATTTTAGCCCCTGCAGAATTGAGTGAAAAATTAATTATCGGTTGATTAGATTCATTAAAAGCAACTCTTGCATCAGTTAACATGCTACCATCTAAAATCGGAACTTCTTTAAGTAAATGTTTCTCTTTTTTATTCACATCGTTTAAAATTACATCACCATACTCAGCAGCGCCTGCTTCGCTCAATGTATAAACTTGATCTGCTCTTTTTTCATCTACAGCCATCATTTGGAGATATGCCGGTTTTGCTATAAGCTCACGAGCTCTCTTTTCATCTTCTTGAGTTTTAATACCAGGAAGCTCTACTAAAATCTTATCAAGACCTTGTTTTGCGACTGTAGGTTCAGCCAAACCAAATTGATCTAAACGATTACGAATCGTATCAACAGCTTGTTTAATTGCATAATCTTTTACTACAATTTTTTCAGCATCAGTTAGTGTGATGGTATAATTAAGTGCTTCTTTTTCAACATTTAAGCCCTGAATTTCAGTCAACATTTTATCAATATATTGAATTTCATCTTTATCCAAAAGTTCAAATGTAATGACCTCTTCACGGATTTTTAAATCATCAATAATAATATCATTGTCATCAGTTGAAAATTTAATACTTGAAGCGATTGTTTTGATCTTTGACTTAATAGCTTCTTCAGTTTTGACACCTAAAAGCATATGAAGACCACCTTGTAGATCAAGCCCTAAATTTATCTTGGAGCCTTTTTCTGTCTGCAAAAAAGATGGCATTGACATCACAACACCAAATATAATTGCGACTATAAATATAATAAGTCTATAAGTCATCTATATCAGCCTATGCCTCTTCTTTTCTTGCGATAAACTCTCTTGAGATTTTAACAACCGTATCGTCGTTAAGCTTTGCTTTGATAAAATCCTCTTCAGCTTTAACAACTTCGCAGATTAATCCACCGCTTGTGGTGATTTTATCACCTTTTTTGAGTGATTCAAGCATCTCTTTGTGCTGCTTTGCCTGTTTTTGTTGAGGCCTAATTATTAGAAAATAAAAAATTCCAAATAAAACAACTAACGGTAACATTGATGCTAAAATACTTCCTTGCTCTTGCATACCCATCCTTTAAGGTTAAAAATTTAAGTGGATATTTTACCACTACTAAGATAACAGAAGGCTTTTTAGCTGCAGCCTTACTTTCATTTTTTATATATCTTTCACATTATGAAATCTTCGATCAAACTATTTTATATACTATCAACTCCCTCAACGCAGTTTTGGGTTTTTATCTACTACTTACAGCCGATAAAAAAACACTTTTTTGGTCTGGCTTTTTTATCGGTGCATTTTGGTTTTACTGGATTGGATTTTCCTTTAGGTATTATGATGCAAGTTTTGTAATTCCTCTGATGATTTTATTTGTTAATTTGTCCTATGGCATTATATTTTGGATTATTGGCATCTTTAAAAATCCCCTTACAAGAGTCATTCTCATTGTATCTCTTAGTTTTGTTCATCCACTCAGTTTTAATTGGTTTGTACCAGAACTATCACTTATAGACAGTTATTTTGGAATTACAAAATGGCAATTTGGATTTTTTCTACTTGCTATTGCACTTTTTATAACGTTAAAATCATGGTATAAGGCAATAGCAGTTTTACTATTTTTGGGAAGCATCAATTATAATACACAAGCATCTTTACCACTCTCTAAACAAAAAATTTATCTCTCACAAACTTCAGTAGAACAAGATATCAAGTGGGAAGATACTTATAGAGATGAATCCATTCAAAACAACTTAAACATTATCTACAAAGCAATACAAGAACAACACGAAATCGTAGTTTTGAGTGAAAGTGCTTTTGCTCTATTTTTAAATGTGGAACTGCAATTAATGGAAAAATTAAAATTACTTTCCAAGGAGATAACAATCGTAGTTGGAGCACTATATGCCGATGAAAGAGATGCTTATAACTCTACATACTATTTTATCGATGCTAAAGTTACAATTGCAAATAAAGTGATGTTAGTACCCTTTGGTGAAGAGATACCACTTCCTAAATTCTTAGCAAAGATTATTAATGATATTTTTTACAACGGTGCAGAAGATTATAAAACTGCAGAACATCCAACAGATGTAGAAATTGATGGTGAACTATTTAGAAACGCAATTTGCTATGAAGCGACAAGGGAAGAGTTATTTGAAGGTGATCCAAAATTTATGATTGCTACAAGTAACAATGCATGGTTTACACCCTCAATCGAGCCTACATTACAAAAGATGTTACTTCGTTATTTTTCAAAAAAACATAATACTGTGATTTATCACTGTGCAAATAAAGGTGGAACTACGATTATTCACTAAACCAATGTTCATACCAGATCTGGAAAATTAAAACATTCCAGATATTTTGTTCATCATAGTGAGAATCAGAGGTTAAAAAACGCTCTTTAAGATTTAGTACTTCATCAGGTCTAAAAATTCCCTCTTTTCTTAAGCGTTCTTCATTTATATAAGTATCTAACAGTGCTCTTGACTCAGTTTTCAACATTTTTCCTGCTGGAACACTAAATCCTTTTTTGGGACGATCAATAAGTTTAGAAGGAAGGTATTTTTGTAGTATTTTATGTAAAATATATTTATTTGTACCATTTTTTCGTTTGACATCTACATCAACTGTGGCCAAAAACTCCACAAATTTTCTATCAAGATAAGGCACCTTTGGAGAGAGTTGGTGTGCTCCTGCTGCATATGAGAATTTTGTTAAAAGATTATCACTTACATAGCTTTTAAACATCAATGGAAATAGCTTATCTAAAAGATGTACATGGGGTTTTGATTGTATCTTTTTAAATTCCATCTCTTTTTCGTACACTGGAGATATAAGAAGCTTTTTTACAATACCAAAACTTAATGTCATATCTTTATATTTCCATATATTCTCAATATTTTTTTGCTTTAACATTTTTGATAGTTTGGCATATCTTGTACGTATAGAAAAAGGTTTGAGTATATAAGATATGAGTAATCTTATTGGGTATGGTATTTTATTTATTAAATTTACCCTCTGTATAAATCCAGAAGAAGCAAAAATTTCATCCCCACCTTCACCACCAAAAAGAATTTTTACATTATCACTTGATTTTTTACTAATTAACATAGTAGGAAGTGCTGCCATATCAGCTAATGGTTCATCATAAACTTCAGCAAAACACATAAGCCGTGACTCTAAATAGTGAGAATTAAAATAGTATTCACTATGTTTTACATTCAAATGCTCTGCTATTTTTTGTGCAAATGGTGCTTCATCCAATTCATGGTTATCAAATCCAACCGTAAAAGTCTGAAGATCAATAGTTTTATCACAACTTAATAAAGAAGTAAGTGCACTACTATCATAACCACCACTCAAAAATGTACCCACTTTTTTAGAATTTCCTACTTTTGATTTTATCGCTGAATGTAAAAGTCTTTCACTTGTGTTGATAATCTCTGCTTCACTCATGTTCACTTTAGGCAAATTATAAAAATCAACAATATCCCAATATTTTTCTTCTTCTAGTGCTTTACTTGCAAGGTCAAATTTCATAAAATGAGAAGTTTTAACTTTATAGCAGTCCATAAACATAGTGTTTGGCTGAAAAATATAACTATATTGGAGATATTGACCAAGTGTGTCAAAATTGATCTCTTTTTTAAAAAGGGAGCAATGTTTAAATGATTTTAAACTGTTTGAAAATAAAATAATATCATCTGTTTGATAATAGTATTGATTGGTTAATCCAAAGTGATCACGAGTGAGATAAAACTGATCTCTACGCTTATCGTATAAAGTTAACGAAAAAACACCTTCAACCTTATCTAACACCTCTTGTATTTCGAGATCTCTTAAAAGTTCTAATAGTTTCATTGGTGAGAACTCTTTTGACTCTATTGCACCATTAATCAACAATACAAAATAGGCATCTTCTACAAGTGTAATTGAATCATCTGATGAAGGTGCAGAAAAATAGATATTGGCATATTTATTTCTAATTTTGATCTCTTTATAATTATCTGCTATATCTATATTCAAATTAAGTTCATTTTGTTTTGAATAATCAATATAGCAATAATTGAAACTCATAATTACACCTTATTCATAAAATGTTCTTCATACTCTTTAACAATTTTTTGAACATTAAAATTAATTTTGCAAAAATTCTGAATATATATCTTATCAAACTCTATTTCCGAAGCTTTTACAATAGCTTTTGCTAAAGCTTTTGCATTAAAATCTTTAACCAAAATTCCAGTTTTTCCATTTTCTATCACTTCAACTGTCCCACCAGGAGCTGCAAATGCCACACAAGGTGTACCACAAACATTTGATTCTAATACGACATTTGGAAGTCCTTCATAACGAGAGCTTAATATATAAAAGTCAGCCTCAGACATATAAGCATAAGGGTTATCTTGAAAACCAGAAAGTGTGATACAGTGTTCAAGGTCAAACTGTTTAATTTGATTTTCAAGAGATAATTTATCTTCACCCTCCCCTAAAATTGTCAAATGAAACTGATCATCCAAATAAGTCATAGCCTCTACTAAAATATCAAACCCTTTTTGAGGTGCCAATCTTCCAGCAGCAATGAGATTAATCTTTGTATTATCATAAAGTTGATCCTCAACTTCACAAGATTTTTTAGAGATGTGTTCAATATCTACAGGATTATAAATCACTGCAGTTTTTTCTATCATTGTTCCAAAATTTTCAACTAAATCATCTCTCATGTACTTAGACTGAGTGATAATAAGGTCAAAATTATTATAAACATTTTTATAAAGCCAGTCAAAAAGTTTTGGATAATTTTCTTGCTTATTTTCTATACTTACCGTATTTGATTCTCTCGAAATAAATTTAATTTTTTTAGAGTAAAACGGTCTAATAATGGCAATCAAAAGATTAAGATATCCTAATGTTGAAAATACAATATCAGGCTTAACTTGATAAATCACTTTTGCAATTTTAAAAATTGCATATCTCGCTTGTGAAGCATCAAGATCAATAACCTCAACCTCTTTTGGTAAAGTCTCTACAACATTTACAAATCTACCCTCTTTTTTCATCAAAACGAAAACAGGAAGAAATTTCTTTTTATCTATATGCTTAATTAAAGTTAGCATCACACGCTCTGCACCACCACCTGTAAGTGATGGCATGATAAACATAATTTTTTTTCTTACATCCATTTTTCATACCACATTTCAAACATTAATATTGACCAAAGGTTATCCACAATCTGTTTTTCACCATTAAGATAATTATCTCTGAGTCTCACTACCTCTTTAGCATTAAATATTCCCTCATCTTCAAGTCTCTGTTCATCTAAATAATGTAGAAAATACTCTTTTAACTCATCTTTAAACCACTCTTGTATCGGCACACCAAATCCCATTTTAGGACGGTCCATCATCTCTTTTGGCAAATACCTATGTGTAATCTCTTTGAGGATATGTTTTTTGGTTCCATTTTGATATTTATAGCGTGATGGAAGTTGTGCTGCAAACTCTATAATTCGATAATCCAAAAATGGATCACGACCTTCTAAACTTACACTCATTGTCGCGCGATCTACTTTTGTGAGTACATCATCTATCATATAAGTTTTATAATCAATTGCAAGCATACTATTTATCTCATCATTAAAGTTGTTTAATAATGTACTTTTATCATAATTTGTTTCAATTTTATGAGCCTTATGATTTAAAAGCTTATCAGCCTCTTCATAAGTAAAATAGTATGCTGTATCTCTCATAATATCTACTGCATGTTGCGCATTTAACATCGATTGCATTTTATTATAGCGTGTTTGAAAATTAAAAGTATCTTTGAAAAATGGAATTGAATTTGGATCTACTTTGTTCATCACAGAAGATAAAGGAGTTTTTATAAAATTTGGAACACGTGAAAAGTTTTTATAATAACTTAAAGCCCTAGTATACTTATCATACCCTGCAAAGAGTTCATCCCCTCCATCTGCACTAAGTGATACTGTTACCTTTTCACGTGCTAATTGACTTACTAAAGTAGTAGGAATAGCTGATACATCAGAAAATGGTTCATCATAAATATTAGCTAATTTTGGGATAATATCTAAAGCATCTTTTTGTGTACAATAATACTCATGATGCTCGGTACCTAAGTATTTAGCAATCTGTTTGGCATAAGGTGCTTCATCAAAACCATTTTCATGAAAACCTATCGTAAATGTTTTTAATTTTTCAGATCTTTGATGTTGTAAAATTGCAGTGACCACCGAAGAGTCATATCCGCCACTTAAAAAGATACCTACAGGAACATCTGAAACCATGCGATACTCAAATGCAGACTTTAAAAGTCTCTGTGTTTCATCTATCGCCTCTTCTTCTGAAATATCTAGTTTTGGTCTGTTATAGTAATCAATAACATTCCAGTACTCTTTTTCTTCGACTTTCTCATCTACAAGATCTATCTCTAAGTAGTGTCCCGCTCTTAATTTATATGTAGATTTAAAAATCGTATGTGGTTCTGGTATATACTGGAGTTGTAAAAATAGAGCAGTTGCATCGATATTGATCTCTTTTTGAAAACTTGTGTGCTTATGCATACTTTTAAGTTCACTAGAAAATAGTAAAGTCCTATTTTTATGATACCAAAACAGCGGTTTAATACCTGAACGATCTCGAATCAAAAAAAGTTTAGAAATATTACGATCATAAATAGCAATTGCAAACATACCATTAAACTTATGTACTGCTTCCAAACCCCATTTATGATATGCTTTTAAAATAACTTCTGTGTCAGAGTGAGACTCAAAAAGATATCCAAAACTTTCTAACTCTTTTTTAATTTCATTAAAATTATAAACTTCTCCATTATAGACAATATCAATTTTTTCAAATTTCATTGGCTGATGTCCGTGAGAGGTAAGATCTAAAATAGAGAGTCGACGATGCCCCAATCCTATTTTTGCTGTAGAAAAAGTATCAAACATATATCCACTATCATCAGGACCACGATGATGCAAAATATCTGTCATATTTTTTAAAGTATCTAAATTAGATTTTTTATTAAAATCTACAAAACCTGCAATTCCACACATTCTGACTAAGCCTCATGATAAATATATTTATAGTCAAACTTTCTGCTCACATAATGTTTTGCTTTTACAGAATTAAGTATGATACCTGCATTTTCAATTCCCAATCTTTTGACAAGCTTATCAATATCTTTGACATATTTTGCTTCGGAAAATTCTGATTTTACAACAAAAAGCGTAACATCTGCATACTTAACTAAACTTAACGCATCACTCACATATTCGAAAGGTGGCGTATCTAGTACAATATAATCGTAAGAATTACTAAGCTCCTCTATAACTTCTTTCATACGGTTTGAAGCTAAAAGCTCAGCAGGGTTAGGAGGAACACTCCCAGAAGTAACAATATTAAAATTACTAAAATGTTCACTTTCCCAAGTCACATCATTTATATCAATCCTGTTAGCAAGTACATCACTCATACCCGCTTTATTTGAGAGTTTAAATTTATGATGCATCTCCGGGCGACGAAGATCTAGTGAAAGAATGATACATTTTTGTTCTCCCATACCTAATATAGATGCTAAATTTGCAGATATAGTTGTTTTCCCTTCGTTAGGTACTGTAGATGTAACTAAGATCACTTTAGACTTTTTATTGCTTACTGTATATTCTAAATTGTTTTTAATATTTCTAAAAGACTCACTTACAGAAGAATTTGGCTCATCAAGTACATAGGCTGTATTATATTTTTGTCTATTTTTTACAAATGGAATCAAACCAAATATGGGTATATCTGTCACAATAAGAACATCATAACGATCTTTAATCTTTGTATCAAATTTTACCCTTAACAAGGTATGTAACAATGCAAAAACAAGCCCTAAAAAGCCACTTATTGCTAGTATAGGTCCAAGCTTTGGACTAAGAGCACGTCTAGGTTCCTTAGCAAAATCTAGAACTTTTTTATTAAGTATAGTAGAAGCTTTCTCAATTGAGAGTTCTGACTGCTTTTGTAATAGGTAATTATAAACTTTATCGTTAACCGTAAATACCCTCTTTCGTTTTACTAAATCTTGTTCAATTTTTGGAAGTTTTTTAAGTTTACTAGTGTACTCTCTAACTACTTTTTTAAGAGAATACACTCGCTCTTTAGATCTATTTAGTATTCCTTTTGAAACCTCTAAAATAGACCTTTTCATATTATTAATACCATTTGTAAGACTTAAAACATCAGGATGATTTTCAGTAAATATAGAGAGTTTTTGCTCTTTCTCTAATCTTGCCTTTTCCAAGCTTTGAAGTATGGTGTTGAGTACAGGGTGATTTTTTGAGAGTGCACTGACACTATTATAATTACCTCGGCGCACTTTTAAATAAATACTTTCCATTATACTTAATTCTATCTCAGCATTTTTTAACTGCTCTTCAAATCCATTTAACTTATCAATTGTCTGCTTTTTTTGTGTCTCTAAATCAGTAATATTATGACTTTTTTTATACCCTTGCAATGAATTTTCTGAATTTTGGAGTTTTCCACTAATAGAATCCAACTGTTTGTTAATAAAATTCAATGTTTTATCATCAGTCTCAATCATATTTCTTTTACTATAAAGCAAATAGTTTTGAATATAAGCATTTAAAAAATCTTTTGCTCTTTTGGCTATTTGATCTTTATATGTAATCCTTAAAACTGATGATTTAAAAGAGGCAGGTTTGATACTCAAATTATTTTGGATATTTTTAATAATATCTTCATATTTATTGAGTTGAAAACTATACTCAACCGCTTCATATCGTCCATTTTTTTCAATTACCATCGAACAGTTAGGAAGTTCAATAAACTCCCCATACTCATACATACGTTTTTTAGAAGGTATTAAGGAATCTGGTTTTATAATATTTGGTATTATATTAAATAACTCTGTTAAAAATGAATCTTTGTAAGCCAATTCAAACCTTTGTTGATCTATATGTTTTATAATAAATTTCTTATCAAAGATTTTATTGTTTTTAATAGTAATATTTGAAAGTTTAAAAGGAGTTTCATTATAAAGTGTGGTTGTTTTTAATTTTGATTTTTTGTAATAAACTACATTACGATCAATAGAACGAAGTGTTTTATTGAGTAAAAATTCTGATCTTAATATATCTATCTCTGTCTCTGTACCATGAGCCCGTTCAATTGCATTTCCAAAAAAGTCTTGCCTATTTTCTTGGGGATTCGTTTTAATTTCTATCGTAGCAGTTGACTCATAAATAGGATGCTTTAAATAATAATATAAAACGCCTAAAGAGAGTGTTGTTAAAACGATGAGTAAGTTGATCCATTTATATTTAAATAGCGCATTGATAATTTTTTTAAAATTAAATGAACTACCTTCAAACTCGACTTGCATAAACCACCCTCAAAATTTTTAATTATTTTATGCTCTGAAATCGACTTTTTTAAAAATAAGTTTAACTATTTTTTAAAATAAATTTATTACTTCCTTTCTTTTCAATAAACATATTAATCGTGTGAAGATACCTATCAAGCACAATATTTTCATCAAATTCTTCTTTAATGTGTGCTCTTCCTCTTTTCCCCATCTCTTGACGCTGTGATTCACTAAGTAAAATCATCTTTTCCATCTTTAATGCTAAGTCATAATAATCCATCACATCACACAAATATCCACTGTTAACATTTTCAACTATTTCACGACAACCTGGAACATTTGATGCAATAATTGGTTTTGCCATAGATGCACTCTCCATAAGGATTTTACTAATCCCTTCACGATAAGAGGGCAAAACTATACAATCAGCTTCTGCTATAAAGTCTCGTACATCATTTGTTGATCCCATATATTTAACCCAACCTTTTTTAACCCAATAATCAACCTGTTCTTTAGATATAGCTTGTGGATTTTTAACCCCCACAAAACCAACCAATTGTACTTCAACATTTGGATATTTATCTTTGATTTCACGTGCAGCTTTGACTAATTCTCCAACTCCTTTATCCCAAAGAAGCCTTGCTATTAACACAAACCGAAATTTATCATCTATAATACTTTTTTCTCTAGGTGCATATTTTTCCATATCAACACCTTCGCCTGAGAGAATCTCCATAATATCTCTACTAACAATATGTTCTTTAATAAACTTTTTACGGTCTTCATGATTTATAAACCAAACTTTTTGAGAATGTTTTAGTGATATTTTATAAAGAAATTTAGCAACTTTTGAAGTAAGTCCATGATTTATAAATGTATATCCTAAACCTGTAATGACCGCAATAGATTTTACATTAGCATATTTTGCAGCTAAAGTTCCATATACGTTTGGCTTGATTGTATAGTGAAATACTAGATCTGGGTTAATTCGTTTATAATGTTTATAAAATCTTCTTAATAAAAGTAAATCTTTGAAGATATTTGAACCTTTGTTGTCCATAGGTACATCTACATAGTGACATCCAAGCGCTTCAATCTCTTTACTATGATCATCATATGGCGCTAATACACTTACATGGTAGCCTTCTTTAACAAGACGCTTCATTAACCCTGAACGAAACATCATCATACCCCATGAAGTGTTACATACAAGTGCTATCTTTTTCATTAACGATACCGTTCCTAATTTATTCACTAAGTGTATTTATACATATCGTATTTTATATGTAAAACTTTAATAACTATAACATAGTTTATAATTTTATATTTGAGATAAAAGTTTAACTATCATTCATCATAAATCAGTCAAATACTGATAAATATCTTCATGAGATTTAGCCATACTTTTTATAGAAAACTTCTCACTAATATTTTGATGAAGGTTTTTAGCTCTTTTTTCAGCCTCATTAGGATTACAAACAACCTCTAACATTGCCTTAGCAAAATCATCAAGTTCAGCTAAATAGCCACACGTTTCGTCTACAACTGATGGAATAGCACCCACAGGAGTAGAAACCACACTAAGTCCAGCAGCCCCAGCTTCTAACAAAGCAATAGGAAGCCCTTCAAAATGTGAAGGCATGACAAAACAGTGTGACTTTTGTAAAAGTTCTGGTATGTCACGACGAGCACCCATCATATTGATCTCTTCTTCAACACCATGTTTTTTAATTTCAGCATATATCTCTTCTCTCATATCACCACTGGCATCAGGACCACCAACAATTTGAATTTCAAAATTTTTAATTCCATTTTCTTTTAAATATGCAGCTGTTGAAGGTAAAAATAATTGATTTTTCTGCTCTCTTAAAACTCCGATAGAGATAAAAGTAAATTTTTTACTTTTTTGCACCTTTTGTTGATAAGGAGCGATATCGATACCATTTGGAATTACTACCGTATCTTCTTTATACATGCTTATGATCATATCTTTTGAAAAGACAATATCAGTATCTCTAAAAGGTTTGAGTAAGTACGTAATCACTTCTCTTAATTTTGAGCCAATATTCACATTATGTGATGTAAAAACAATTTTTAGACTTGGATATTTTATTTTTGATATAAGTGCAAATATTAGCGGATGAAACATATGTACATGCAAAATTTGAATATCATGCTTTTTGATGTACTTATTGATATAACTTGCCGTTTGAATAAGGCTTTTTGGAGTTTTTGTCATATTTAAATTTTCAACAAAAACCCCATTTTCTTTAAAGTCTTCTGTAAAATCTTTTTCATCATTTAAACCAATCACATGGTTTGTGATTTTTTCTTTGTCAAGATTTGCACAAAGATCAAGCAGTACTTTTTCAGCACCACCAATTGGGAGTCCAGTAATAAGGTGTAAAACATTTATATTCATAATATGTCCTAAATTAAAATAATTATATATCTATAATCGACTTATTGTAATTAATCATTAAGGAAAATAATACTATTCTTTTAATTACATATTAATACTAAATATAAAGGATATAAAATGCGTGTAATAGTTTTAGGAATCAGTTTTATTGCTAGCGTACAAATATTGGCATGCGATATTACTGTAAATAATAGCACTTCACTAAAGTTCATTGCTCAAAATGCAGAACCAGGTCAAGAAATTTGTATTGATGGAATTGGTGAAAAAATATATGAAATTGATTATATTCATTTTAAAGCAAATGGAACAGAAGATAAACCAATTATCTTTAAAGGATTAGATTCTGTGCATCTTTTAGGCGTTAACGCTCAAGAAGGAAAAGCAAATTTTCATGTCTCAGGATCTTGGTTAAAAATTCAAAATCTCGAAATATCAAATTTTGAAAATGGTATTAATATTAGAAGAATGGAAAATAATATTCCACACAATACTAATATAATTGATATTAGATCTCATCACAACTTATACAGCGGTATAGCTATAGAAGGTGATTATATCATAGGAGAAGGGATAAATCCTAACTTTCATAACTACACTAATGAAGATAAACCATCAAATAATATAATAAAAAATTGTGATACTTCATATAGTCAAGCGCCTGGTGATAATGGAGATGGAATCAATATTCGTAATGGTGTTGGAACTGGAAACATGATTATTGGATGTCGTACATTTAATAACGCTGATGATGGTGTTGATCTTTGGGAAGCGGGTAATCAGGTACACATTATAAATACATGGTCATATAAAAATGGTTTTGATGAAAACGGTATTGAATCAGGAAATGGCGTTGGTTTTAAGCTAGGTCGAGCAATAAATTTAAATGGAACTATTTATGATGGAATGCATATATTAAAACATTGTATGGCTTGGGAAAATAGAGAATATGGTTTTTCATATAGTGAAGCAATATTCTCAAGAGAATTTTATAATTGTACAGCATATGGAAATTTCAATTCAGGATTTTATTTTGAAAATAATGACAATGCGTTTCTAAATAATATTTCACATTCAAATGCAAACAGTGATAGATATGGTCCTCATTATAATGAAGCAAATGAACCTAAACCATGGTATGAGTTAGGTAACTCTTGGCAACTTGCTCAAAATCTATACGATAGCTCTTTTATATTAACTCAAAATGAAAAGAATATAGCCGAGGGTTCTAGAGGTAGTACAGATAGTCTTCCAAACACAAAATGGTTACAACTTAAAAAGAATATAAACTACCCCAATATTGGATATTGGGGAGAAGAATAAATATTGTGACATAATCAAGGAGGACAATACTTCCTTGATTAACTATATCTAATTTTTTACACCAAACTCTTAATAATATCCTCCAACTTATTAATCTGGGGAGCAAACCCAAGTTCCTTTTTTGCACTTTTACTACTGGCAATTAAAGTAGCAGGATCTCCTGCTCGTCTATTAGCTTCTATGACATTAAATTCCACTCCTGTTATCTCTCTGACCTTTTCGATCACCTCTTTAACACTGAAACCTTCACCATTTCCAAGATTATAAACTTTAGAATCCCCACTACCTTCTTGCATTAGATACTCTACACCTTGCAGATGTACACGCGATAAATCCTTGACATGGATGTAATCTCTTACACATGTTCCATCTTTGGTATCATAGTCATTTCCATAGATACTAATTACTTCTCTTTCACCTCTAACCGTTTGCATGATCAGTGGCAACAAATGTGTCTCTGGATCATGGCGTTCTGTTAACTCACCATCGAGATCTTCCCCCGCAGCATTAAAGTATCGAAATACCACATATTTCAATCCATAAGCACTATCAAAATCTTCCAACATCTGCTCTATCATAAGTTTTGATTTACCATAAGGATTTATTGGTGCTTTTGGATGTGTCTCATCTATAGGCGTATATTCAGGATTTCCAAACACTGCTGCAGTAGAGCTAAAGATAAACTTTTTACAGTCATGATCTATCATAGCTTTGAGTAAATTCAAAGTCCCAACGGTATTATTCTGATAATACTTATATGGATCTGTCATTGACTCACCTACCAAAGAGTAAGCACTAAAATGCATCACAGCATCTGGTTGATACTTTTTAAACAACTCACTAAGTCTGTTGCTATCTTGAATATCACAATACTCAAATTTTCCATATAAAACAGCATCTTTATGACCTGTTGAGAGATTATCAAGTGTAATCACCTCATGTCCTGCAAGATGCGCTAATTTTACCATATGTGAACCAATATAACCAGCTCCACCTACTATAAATAATGTCATAGTATTATTCCTTTGAGTATCTTTTTTTAATAAATCGTAGATATGTTAGAAAACTTTAATATCTCTATTTACTTAACTTTTCATCTCTACTCAAATTTGAAAGCAAAATCCCTATCCATTTTGTCTTTTGACTAGAATCAAAAGCAATTTTAAGCGTCATCGTTAGTGGAACCGCTAAAAACATTCCCACAGGCCCCAAAACCCATCCCCAAAATATAAGAGAAAAGAAGATGATAGCTGGTGACAATCCCAAGCCTTCTCCCATAAATTTTGGTTCTAACACATTTGAGATGAGGTTATTGATGATGACATAGATAAGTGCCAACCAAGCCACCGTAGTAAAATCATAATGAATCATTGCTAAAAACAGCGCAGGGAATGATGCAATCAAAGAACCAATTACCGGGATAAAGTTTAAAAGAAATCCCAAAAAACCCCAAAGTATTGGATACTCAATATCAAACAACATAAGCGTAACCGTGATCATAATACCTGTTAACATGCTTGTTAAAGTTTTGATACTGAAATATTTCTGAATATTGTGTGAAAATAGACGAAAGTTTCTCTGTGCATCTTTATCTCGTTTAAAAATGATATCAAGTTTCTTTTCAAAGTGCGTAGACTCCACCAAGATAAAAGCCACACCAATAAAAACTAACATCATTTTAGAGAGAAAAAACCCAATATTTCCAGCAGCTCCTGCTGTAAAGTTGAACAACGCACCGATATTTAAACTCTCCAATATTGACTTAGGCTCGATTTCAAAACCAAAACCCTTCAGCCATGCTAAAAGATCTAAAACAATACTTTTGAGCTTCTCTTCATAAAATGGGAGATTACTCCCAAAATCTTTTAAAGAAGTATTGATGATATAAATGACAAACAAAAGCGTCATCACAATCATCGCTAAAATTATAAAATATGCTAGGAACTTTGGGACTTTATATTTTTGAAGTTTTGTTAAGATTGGAGA
>JADGDK010000070.1 GCA_016744895.1 Campylobacterales bacterium
TTCACTTTTATTCCTTGAAAATATTATCTTCATAAAAACGTCTAAATTTATATCGTCATATTATAAATTTGCTTAAATATTGGATAATTAACCAAGAAAATCACTCGAAAAAATGAGTAAATTTAGGATATAAGCTTTATATATAGTTTTTCAACTTTACTGCGAGCCCATGGAGTTTTACGTAAAAACTTCAGACATGAGTTAATAGAAGGGTTATTGTTAAAGCATCGAATATTAATCTTATCCCCTAATGATTCCCAACCATAATGATTCACTAGGACATTAATTATTTGCTCAAGTGTAATTCCATGAAGAGGATTATTTGGTTGATCTTGATTCATATGTTAACCTTTATAATAAAATTTTAATAGTATCGGAGGAAGTAATGTCGTAATAACAACTACTAAAACCAGAGTTGAATAGACTTCATTATTTAAAGTTCCCGTTGTATGTCCAAGTTCTGCAAAGATAAGCCCTACTTCTCCCCTTGGAATCATAGAAAGCCCTAAAAGGGTTCGATCTTTGAGACCTAAGTCTGGTACGAAAATTGCAGCTAAATATTTTCCAGCAAATGCTAAAAATATCAATGTTCCTGCAAGTATCCAAAAATCTTTATTGGAAAAATCAATAATACTTAAATTAATGGAGAGTCCAACATAGACAAAAAAGATAGGAGAAAAGAGATAAATAATCGGATGCATTCTCTCTCTAAGATGTTCAAGAAAGCTATGATCGTGATCTGTAGGATGCAAAAATGAGGCAAAAGGGATAATAAACCTTCTTGAAAAAGCAATACCTGCCGCAAATGATCCGAGAATCTCAGGTATGCCTAAAAGTGATGCAAGATAAGAAAAAAGAAGAATTAAAGAGATAATAAAACTAGGAATAAATCCATGTACTCTTCGTTTCAACGCAAGAAGCCTCATCAATTTTGCAACACCTTTAGCGATGATGGGAGTAAGTGCAAAAAAGATCACAATAAATGCAAATATTTTTAGCACATGCGTAAGTGTCACCGTACCTGTTGAAACAAAATCATAGACAAAAACTAAAAATAAGATACCTAAAAGGTCATCGATTACAGCAGCACCCAAAATAATTTGAGCATTTTTACCATTTGAAATACCAATATCTTTGAGTACACGCATCGTAATACCAATACTCGTTGCAGTTAGTGTACCTCCTATAAATAGTGCTATACCCAGTGAAAAATTAAAAACAAAATATGCAGAGAGAAAACCAAAAGCAAACGGAATAACAGCACCACCAACAGCTAAAACAAATGATTTTTTTCTCACATTTTGTAATTTACTGATATCTGTTTCAAAACCTATTTCAAATAAAAGTAGCATGATTCCTATCTCAGCTAACACTTTGAGTAGATCACCACTGATAGAGAGATTTATCAATCCAAAGCCACTAGGTCCTAGAAGAAGTCCTGCAAATATTTCACCTAGTACTGCTACCATCCCAAGATAGGCAAACAGTTCACCAAACACTCGGGCAAAAACAAAAACTAAAAGAAGTGCTAAAAAAAAACTATGTGAATCCATAATTGTAATTATAGCGTAATCCAAGATTATACATCAGACATTGAAAGATAGTGTTTGTGCTTTGTATTAGAAATTATAGGATAAATTTGAGCTTAGCTTTTAGCTAGGCGATGATTTTTCCTATAATTTGTGATATAAATGATAAAGACAAGATGAAATATTCTAATGTATAATCTTGGATTTTTTACTCTCCAAAAATAATAATTTCATAAACATTTTTCTTTGCCACTAGAGACTTTTGAGGAGGCACTACTCCTTGGTGTTTATATTTTGCAAGTTCAAACTTCAAATCATCTATCTCAGTTTCAAACTCATCAATTTTATCTTTAAACTGCAAAATAATATCTACGCCTGCTAAATTTACACCAAGATCACGTGTCAAACGAAGGATCATGTTGATCCTATCAATATTTCGTTGAGAATATAATCTCATTTTTCCACTTGTTCTAGAAGGTATGACAAGCCCTTCTCGCTCATATTGACGCAAAGTCTGAGGGTGTATATCTAAAGCTTTTGCAACAACACTTATCAAATAAACTGGTTCATCATATCCATGCATAATATACCTAATCCTTATTCTGGTAATTTTTCTTTCATAAGTTCTATTAAATCTTCATCCAGTTCATCAACGTTTGGTAACTTCACGATAAGTTTCAAATATAGATCGCCTAGTTTTTTAGATTTACGATCCATGATACCTTGCTCTTTTAAACGAAGTTTTTGTCCACTTTTAATCCCTGCTGGAACTTTAACTGTCACTTCTTTATGCAGAGTTTGTACTGTGATTTTATCTCCAAAAAGAGCAGTTTTGAGGCTTATATTAACTTCTTTTGTTAAATCATTTCCATCTCTGTCATACTCTGGACTAGAACTTACCGATACGATAAGATAAAGATCTCCCACATTAGAACCATGGCTTTGTCCTTTACCTTTGACACGAAGCTTTTCACCAGTTTTAATTCCAGCTGGAATCTTGATATCAAAGCTACTTCCATTGTAATTTACAGCATGTTTTCCACCAAGTGCAGCAGTATTAAAAGCAATAGTAATTCTTGCTTCAGTATCAAGATCTGGTTCAGAAAATCCACCAAAACCACCGCCACCAAAGTTAAAACCTCCAGCTCCACCACCGAAGCCTCCACCGCCAAACATACTTCTTAAGATCTCATCAAGATCCCCTGATCCTTGATGACCACCTGCAAAATCATGAAAGCTCTGACCACCAAACATACTATCACCCATCTGGTCATATTGCCGTTTTTTTGAATCATCACTTAAAATCTCATATGCAGCATTAATCTCTTTAAACTTATCTTCTGCCTCTGGGGATTTATTAATATCAGGATGGTATTTTCGTGCCAACTTTCTATAGGCTTTTTTAATCTCATCTGCTGATGCACTTTCACTGACATCAAGTGTCTCATATAAACTTTTACTCAAATTCTTTCTCCGAACATTATTTATATATATTCTAGCATAAAGCTTTAGTCTATGTCAATCAAGGTTTAAACAATTATCTTAAACAATGAATTAACTCTAAACTCTTAATTTAATATGTAGAATTTTTGTTATAATTTTAGTATGTTGAATTTTCTTTTAGATACCATCGAAGATATGGTCATGATTAGCGCTTGTTTTTTCGGAAGATGTACAGCTTTAATTCTTTTAGGTACTATTGCCTCTTATCTATACTATGCAGATATTCTGTTTTCAAGTGCTATATTCCTACTTGGTTTTACCTATCTTATTTTAAGTTATAAGTTCTATATTAAAAATATTAATGCTAGTCGCGACATTTTACTACAACTTCTTGATAAAAAAGGTCGTAAAGAACTTCAAATTGATAAGGATGCAGAATCTCTTAAACTTTTTAATAAAGTCTCTTCTTGTGAACTTCCAGCACACCCAGCAAATGCTAAAGAGTTTGTCGTTTCCATTTTGTATCTTGGAAAAGAAGAGTTAACAATATACTCAAATTGTCCAAAATCACATATTTACAAAATTCATAAAAAGAAAGATCCCGGTGCACTCAAATCAAAACCAGTAGAAGCATGCGCAGAAAGTAGAGAATATTATTACTCCTATATTCAAAGTGTACACTTTAAAAAAGATATTGTTTTAGTATTAAACTCTGGTGAAGAGATCGCAATTCCTGCTGCAAAAAAACCAGCGAAAGCTGCAGTTGTCAAGATTCGAAAGTTACTCAGAAAAACTGAAAAAGATTGGGTTGACCATGCAAGAGGTAACCACAAACTCAAACATAACGATTAACTAATTGTTTACAAGTAGAGATTAAAATATACAGGAATTAAAAAAAAGGAATTTATTTTGAAAAAGATTATTTTATTATCACTATTTATAAGCGTCTCACTTTTTGCAAAAGGCACCCTATTTTCTGATGCACCTAAAGATGCAAAAAGAGTTGCACCACAAAACAATGAAGTCATCCTCTCCTATTATGACTCCATTAAAGAAATTAAACATGCTGTTGTCAATATCTCAACATCAAAAAAGATCAAAGTTTCACGCGAACTTGAACAATTTATGGAACATCCACTTTTTCGTCAATTTTTTGGAGATAACATGCCAAAACAGAACAAACAAGGAAAAAATCGTGCACACTCTTTAGGTTCAGGTGTTATTGTCACAAAAGATGGTTATATTTTAACAAATAACCATGTTGTTGCAGATGCGGATGAAATATTTGTAACCATTAATGGAGATGATGAAGAGTATGAAGCCAAACTCATAGGAACTGATCCAAAAACAGATATCGCTGTTATCAAGATCAAAGGAAAAAACTTCACAACAGCAAAATTTGCAGACTCTTCAAGTGTCAAAGAGGGAGATGTAGTTTTTGCACTTGGAAATCCTTTTGGTGTAGGTAGTTCAGTCACACAAGGCATTGTTTCAGCTCTTAATAAAAGTAGAGTCGGTATCAATCAATATGAAAATTTCATCCAAACTGATGCTTCTATAAACCCTGGAAACTCAGGAGGTGCGTTAGTAGATAGTAGAGGGGCACTTATTGGAGTCAACAGTGCTATACTTTCACGAAGTGGTGGAAATAATGGTATAGGTTTTGCCATACCTTCAAATATGGCTAAAAATATTGCTACAAGATTGATACAATTTGGAAAAATTGAACGTGGCTATTTAGGAGTTTCTATCAGTGACTTAACAAAAAGCCTTAAAAATGTTTACAAAAATAGTTATGGTGCAGTCATTGTCGATACAATTAAAGGGGATTCTGCTGACCTTGCAGGTCTCAAACGTGGAGATCTAATTTTAGAGATCGATGGTAAAAAAGTTAAAGGGGCAAATGATCTTAAAAACCTCGTGGCATCATATCAACCAAATACAAAAATAGAAGTCACTTATGAACGTGCTAAAAAAGAACAAACCATTTCTTTTATCTTAGGAGATCAAAACAATATTGCAAGAGGAGATGGTACTTTTGTAAAAGGACTTAATCTCATTGATATTGATAATCTCACAAGAGATAAACTCCGTATCCCTTCACATATCAGTGGCGTATTGGTTACTAAAGTAAAGCTTGATTCAAATGCAGAAAAATTTGGATTTCTTGAGAATGATATTATTGTGCAAATTGAAAATTTAGAAGTAAACTCATTAAAAGATATTAAATCCATCTCTAAAAAGATGAGATCTGGTCCTAAAAGAGTTTATGTCAATAGAAATGGTTATATCGTTATAATTGTAGTAGAAAATTAAAAAAGAGAAACAATGATAAATATATTGATGATTGAAGATGATGGAGAATTAGCAGAGATACTTACGGAGTACTTAGAACAGTTTAATATGAAAGTAACTAATATAGAAGATCCATTTTTAGGACTTTCTACTCTAAATACTCAAAAATTTGATCTTGTAATCCTAGATCTCACACTTCCCGGTCTTGATGGGTTAGAAGTGTGTAGTGACATTAGAAAACGTTATGATATACCTATTATCATCTCTTCTGCACGTCATGATATTACGGATAAAGTTGAAGCATTAGAGCGTGGAGCTGACGATTACATGCCCAAGCCTTATGATCCTAGAGAACTTGAGGCACGTATACGAAGTCTTTTGCGTCGTGAAAAACATGAATTCGATGCAGGTACCACTTCTTCAACAAAAGAGGTCAAAAAAGATATCACGATAAATAATGAAAAATCTATCATAAGTTTCAAAGCAGAAGAACTTGTGCTTACAAATGCAGAGTATGGAATTTTAAAATATCTTTTGAAAAAAGAGGGAGGCGTAGTCTCAAGAGAAGAACTTATCTATAATGTAGAAGCGATTAGTGAAGAGAGTACCAATAAAAGTATTGATGTCATCATTGGTCGAATTAGACAAAAACTAGATGAAGTGCCCAAAGATCCAAAATATATTCATTCAGTAAGAGGTATTGGATATAAATTTACACAATGAAAAGATTTACACCTCAAATATCTCTTGATGCTATAGACCTCAAAGATTCAGTTGCAATAAATTGGCATGGAGCTTTGCTCCATGCCAAGGAAACCATCAAATGAATAAAACATCATCGATATTTTTTAGTATCACACTGATATTTTTTATTGCTGCTGTGGGTGTCGGTGTGGCATACCTCTACATGGTAAAATATGACAAACAAAAATATACCCAAGAGTTAAATGAACGCTATTCTATTGTCTCTCGTGCAACACTTTACAGACTCTTAAGTCAACCCATCAATCAAGAGTTTGAAAATGAGTTAAAAGTCTATAAAGTTAAACTTATTAAAGAGGGAAAGTATATTAAACAAGTACTCCAAAAAGGAGAGATTCTACAAAAAATTAGCTCTAGAATTGGAAGTAGTAGTATCTATTTTCATAAAAAAAATAACTACCTTCTTATTGAGTCTCTAAATAAAAAAGCGATTTTACTCTCAGATCTGGCTTTTAAACCCTATAGACAGCAAATTCTCTACATCAAACTAATCTTTGGTGGTATCCTTGCACTTCTTTTAGTTTTATATCTTTGGATTCTTAGAAAAATACGACCCATTAAACGAATCAAAAGAGAGATTGATAAGTTTGCAGCTGGGGATTTAGATATCAACTGTGAAATGGTTACAAATGATGAAATTTCAGAAGTAGGAAATGCATTTAATCATGCGGTAGGAGAGATCAAAAAATTGATGAATTCACGTCGTCTATTTTTAAGAAATATCATGCATGAGTTAAAAACCCCTATTACAAAAGGGCGTATTAGTGCAGAGATGCTTGAAGATGGAAGACAAAAACAGAGACTTATTTCAGTTTTTGAAAGATTAGAGAGTATGCTCAATGAATTTACAGCAATTGAACAGATATCAGTAGATGGAAGCCATCTAAAAAAAAGATCTTATAGGGTTATTGATATCATTGATGAAGCCATTGACCTCTCCATGGCTGATATTACAAGTATTGAGGCAACAGTTGAAAATGATCTTAATATAGAGGTAGATTTTAAACTTTTTAGTATTGCGATCAAGAATATGATTGATAATGCTATTAAATATTCACAAGACAGCAAAGCACATATCTATGCAGATCAAAAATCAATTGATTTTTTAAGCAAAGGGACTAAATTACCTCATGCAATCTCATACTATACTGAACCTTTTACACAAGGAGAACATAACAACTCTAGTAGCTTTGGTCTCGGACTTTATATTGTGGATAATATTGTAAGAGCCCATGATATGGAATTAACATATGAATATAAAAATGGATACAATATATTTAAGTTTAATCATATTTAGTCGATAATACAAAAAAAAGGAGTATATATGATTGCAGAATTTTTTCCACTTACCACTTTAAAGTCACTCATCTCTCATCATATTGCACTTATTGATAGGTCAGATACGTTTAATACACAAGAATTTGCTTTAATGTATCTAAAAATGGAAGATATTGATGACTTAGAGCTTAAAAAAAGTATTCAAATTGTATTCAGAGATAGTGATATCATTTTTGATGCAGGAAAGAACTATATCATTTTACTACCGAAAACAAACTGGAATGGAGCCTATGAACTCCTTCATGGTCTTCAAGAATTTTTAAATCAAAATATGAAAGATTCTATTGTTACCTATCCTGATGATGGAGAAGAAGCAACTGAACTCATTAACTCTTTTAAATATGTCATTGAAAAATGTTATAACATTGAGTTAGCCCTCTAAGGAATGCAAAGCGCTTTTCTTCTTTATATTGGCATTGGAGGATTCTTCGGAGCTATTTCTAGATTTATCATCTCCTCTGGCGCATCACAACTTTTTGGAACTTATGCAGCCTTTGGAACTTTAAGTGTTAATATCATCGGTAGCTTTATCATCGGAATTTTAGCACTCTATTTTGAACAAACTATTGCACCTGAATATAGAGCACTTTTTATCACGGGGTTTTTAGGATCTTTGACAACTTTTTCTGCATTTTCTCTTGAGACAACACTTATGATTGAACAAAGCCACTATCTTAAAGCGGCTTTGCATATATTTTTAAATGTTTTTTTAAGTGTAGGTGCTACCATTTTAGCTATGGTGCTTTATAAAAAATATATCTATTAACCCAATTTATGCAATAGAATATAATATCTATTGCATCATTTTCGTTTAATGTAAAAAGTGTCTTACTTCAGAAAAGTATAAACTCATACCATGCTCATCAGCCGCACCGATAACTTCCTCATCACGGATACTTCCACCAGGTTCGATAATTGCACTTACCCCTGCTCCAGCTGCTGCATCAATTGAATCTCGAAATGGAAAAAATGCCTCACTAGCTAGTACCGCACCAGTGACATCCAAACCACTCTGCACAGCTTTTTTCAATGCACACTCAGCGGCATCCACACGACTTGTCATACCCATGCCAATAGCTACCATAGTTCCTGCTTTGACATAAACAACACAATTTGACTTTGTCAAAGATGCCACTTTGTAAGCAATCTCCAAATCTTTTATTTGTGCATCACTTGCTTGAAGTTTACTCACTTGTTTTGCATCTCTTACTTCACTATCATCTACCTTATCACTATCTTGATAGACAAATCCACCATCAACATGTTTAAAATCATAAGGATCATTTGAAAGGGTAAGATAGTCACTTTCTTGTGTAAAGATCTTGATACGTTTTTTACTTTCAAATACTTTAAGCGCTTCATCAGTTACTGAAGCAGCAATAATCACTTCTGTAAAAATTTCATTGATTTTGGTAGCTAATTTTGCATCTAGTTCACCATTGATAGCAACAACACCACCAAAAGCTGAAATAGGATCACATGAGAGTGCTTCTACGTAGCTATCATAAAGATTATCTTGAATTGCAAAACCACAAGGATTTGCATGTTTGATGATACTCACCGCTGGATCTTTTCCAAACGCAGCAGCAATCTTGATCGCACCATTGATATCTGTCATGTTATTAAAACTTGCTTCACCTTTTAGCGCTTTGAAGTTATTTGTAAAATAAGTATCAAATTGATATAACGCACCTTTTTGATGAGGATTTTCTCCATATCGTGTATCAAATGCTTTTTCACCAACAATAAACTGCTTCGATCCAAAACCATTATTAAATCTTCCATTCATGTAGTTTGCAATCATTGAATCATATGCCGCTGTATGTTCATACGCTTTAATCATCAAATCTCTTCTAAATTCTACTGTATTTGTATCAGACTTCAATCTACTAAGGACTTCATCATAATCTACAACATCAGTCACAATCATAACATCGTTAAAGTTCTTTGCCGCAGATCGAACCATCGCAGGGCCACCAATATCAATATTTTCAATAATTTCATCAAAATCATCAGTCTTCTCAATTGTTGCTTTAAACGGGTAAAGATTGACACAAACTAAATCAATACCTACTATATCATGCTCTTTTGCAGTCTCTACATGTGATTCAAGATCCCGACGATGTAAAATTCCTCCGTGAATATAAGGGTTTAGTGTTTTTACACGACCATCAAACATTTCAGGGAACTTAGTCACTTCACTAATTTCAAGCGCTTTAATTCCCTCTGCCGCTAAAAGTTTATAAGTACCACCAGTTGAAACGATTTCAAATCCGATCTCTTCCAACGCTTTTGCAAACGCTACAACTCCGCTCTTATCACTCACACTTATCAATGCTCTCAAATCATCACCTTAAAAAAATTTTCGGCATTTTACCACAAATCTATATAAAGGATTATAAAGCCAAAAGATAGACCTATAAAAAGAAAGCTAAAACTTTAATATATTGAATCATATTCTATTTTCTTAAAAAAAAATTCTGATCTTCTGCTATAAAGAGGCTACAAGCACCTTTTAACTACCATTATTAATTACTATTATATGAAAAAGGAATTAGTATGGATTTATTTAATTGGGAGATAAAGTTTTACGATTTTTTAGACAAATTACCATTTGATATGGCACTTTATCATCCACATGCCATACACTTTGCTATTGTATTACCCATTATCGCCTTTATTTTTCAATGGTTTTCAAGTGCAAGTTCAGATAAAGGGTATCAAAGCAGTTCAAATTTACTTTTTTATTTAGGTGTACTAGCTATTATTTTAGCTTTTGTTACGGGTAAAGCAGCAGCTCCTGATGTCAAACCCACACTTAGTATTGCGGGTCAAGATCTTTTTGATACCCATAAAGAGATTGGAACTTACTTAACAATCGCATTTATAGTATTAATGATTCTTAAACTATTCACTTCAAAAATACAAAATGGAGGTATCAAAAATATCGTTATGATCTTAATGGTTGCTACACTCGTAGGTCTCTTTTATGAAATAAAATCAGGACATGAATTGGTATATGATTATGGTGCTGGTACACAAATGCAGTACGAAAATTAAGCCTATATAAGAGCACAATCACTTCACAATTTTTTTCTATAATTGGTCAAATTAATTTAGGAGAAAAATCATGAAAGTTAAAAATTTCATAACAGCTATTATTCTTTCGTTCTTCTTGACAGGTTGTCATGTAAGTACAGCTCATTATCTTTCAGATGATAATAGACTTAATGAATATGAAGTAACACTCATTGCAAGCGGTGTCTTAGATACCTACATGGATTCATATTATTATCATCCTTACAATGATTCATATTATTATGATTATGAAGGACTAGAAATCAATAGCCATATCGGATATGTATCATTGATAACTGTTGAAGACTTTTACGGATATTACAATAGAAATCCTTATCAAGGAAATTTAGAAATCATAGGTGATGATATGACAATTTACCTAGATGTAATTGATGATAGATATGTAGAAGTAACACTTATTGATCATTATGATAGCGCCTATGATGTACAGTTTATCACTACATGGGAAGCACTTGGTTATTATTAAATAGCTCACAACAAAGATTGTTTTGTTATAATCTATTAAACAATTGGAGGTATAAGTGCGTAAATTCGCAATAGTTTTAATCGCTCTTATACCTCTATACCTACACTCTGTAACTTTAAAAAAACTTCATTTTAAAACTGATGGAGAATTTAAGTCTTCAGACCTTTATAAGGCTTTAGGTATTCAAACACCCACATGGTATCAATTTTGGAAAGAAAAAACTCCAAAAATCAATACAAAAATCATCTCCTCTTTAAATGAATCTTTAGAGTATTTTTATAAATCAGAAGGATTTTATCACGCATCGGTCAAAAAGGTTGAAACAAATAGTAGTATCACATTTGATATAGATGAAGGAAAGAGTATACATATCTCATCTATAAAAATTCAAAGTGACGAAAATATTAATGATTTGATTAGCTATAGTAAGGGCGATAGATTTCGTACATTAGAGTTTACAAAAATTAAAAAAGAGATTAAAACAAAACTTTTAGAAAATGGATACTGTAACTATGTTCTTGATGCAAAAGCAAGAATAGATATCGAAAAAAACAACGTTGACATCATCTACAAACTTAATAAAAACGAACCTTGTAAATTTGGCAAAATTAATATTAATGCTCCTAAAAATATAAAAGAGAAAATTGTACGATCAAGATTATTATTTAAACAAGATGATCGTTATAGTTTGGAAAAAATAAACAGAACCTATAGCATGATCTCTGGCTTGGAATCATTTGATGGAATACAACTCAATATTGACAAAGAAGATGATACGGTTAATACGGCAATCGAACTTAAAGAAAAAAAGAAAAAAACACGTATCGAAGTGGGTATTGGTTACGAAACAGACATTGGTCCTAGAGGAATTTTGCGTTATGAAAAAAGAAACTTTAAAGGTGATGCAAAAAAAGTTACATTTGATTTCAAATACTCAGCAAAAGAAAAATTTGCAACAAACTCTATATATTGGCCTGCATTTTTAAAAGTACCGATATCTGGCTACTACTATCTAGATTTAAAAAATGATTTTACTTATTCTGAAATTGAATTTGATAATTTTATAGAGAAAAAGTTTTCAAATTATATTCACCTTTTAAAAGATTATGACTGGTACTCTGTAGACTTTGGAATGGGATATGAAAGAATAAACATCAAAAAAACAGGAGATACATGTGGTGTATCAGATGGGGATTTTAACTTACTTTTCCCCTTTGCCAAAATCAATATTGATTTAAGAGACTCCAAGATAAATCCTAGAAATGGTATTTATCTGAGCCAATATGTAGAAGCAGGTTTAACTATTTTAAAAGATAGTAGCACTTATACAAAGTTGATAACAGAAGCTAGAATCATAAAATCCTTAAATCTATTTACATTTGCAGCAAAAGGAAAAATTGGTCTTATAAAAGAGTATGAAAATTATCTTCCAGAATCTAAACTCTTTTTTGCAGGAGGTGCTTTTAGCAATCGTGGCTATGGATATAATTCCTTAGGAGCATTTGACACAACATGTAAAAATGTTGGTGGTAAGACAATAATAGATACAACACTAGAGATGAGTCATCCACTTTATAAAAAAATTGATGGAGCACTCTTTTTTGACTCTACCCTTTTAAGTGCCCAATCTCATCGATTTAGCATAGATTTTGTACATTCTATTGGAGCTGGAATCAGATATAATTCACCAATTGGCCCTGTGAAACTGGATATGGGTGTTGATATAGACGATAGTAAACAATATGCGATACATTTTCAAATAGGGCAATCATTTTGAAAAAAAAGACCATTCATCTATTGGGTTTTATTGAGTTTTTAATCCTTTTATCAACACTTCTATTTTTTGTACTTGCAAGTGAAAAAAGTATGATTTTTCTTGTTGATAAAGTCACACAAACATTTGAGCTTAAGTATCAAAAACTTGAAGGAAATATACTCAAGAATATCACCTTATATGACATTACATATAAAGATAAAAAACTTACAAAAAAAGCCCATATAGATATCAATTTTAAGGCTCTTTTGGGTGCACAACTAAAGATTGATGATATTACACTTCAAGATGTAGATCTTCATGTTCTTGAGCAGATGATAGAAGATCAAAGTCATGATAATAAGAAGAGTCAAGAACAAAACCTTGAAAATATTCCAACTATCAGTATCTCATCACTTTTTTTCTCAACTACTCCCTACCGTGGACATGATATAAATATCGATAATTTAAAATTTATTGCCAATGATATTGAAGGTGATTTGACCAATCTTTCGATTGGAAGTTTTTCATTTTATACAGAGAGCGACCATACTAACATCACTGCAGATGGTAGTATAGAAGATAGGGTCTTAGATCTTAACCATCTTTGGATTACTGATATTGATATTGAAAAAATTGCACAATTTTATAATAGTAAAATAAAAGAACGTGATAAAGATAGCCAGATAAATAAAGACGAAGATAAGAGAGGTTTTAAAAAGCTCATCAAAGCATTTAAAATTAGTAATTTTAAGACAGATATCAAAGAGTATGACTATAAAAAATATAAGATTGACACTTTAAAACTTGAAGCACACGACCTTATCAGTGACTTAAAGTCCATTTCAGCGAAGACAGCAATTACCGCAATTACAAATATGTGGAAACTAAACTCTCAAGGCGTACTTAAAGATAATAAACTCTTAACAGATGTAGATGTAACTTTAAATGATAAATACTTTAAAAAATTTGTACCATTTTTTGATCATGATAAAATCAAAAAACTCTCTGTCGCACTAGATCTTTCAAAAGAGGGTTTACAGGCAGATGTCAATTTAAAAACTGACAATCTTTTAATAGGCAAAGTAAAAGATTTAAACCTTTCTATAGAAAATGCGATAGGATATGCTGACCTCAAATTTAATCCTATAAATTTAGAAGTGCATATTGATGGAAATCTCACAGCAAAACATGCAGAGAAAATTACACTTGATTGTGATCTTCATTATGATACAAAAGATAAATTTTCTTACACAGGTATGCTATTTTCTAAAGATATTAGAAATTTAGACAGCAATTTTACAAAGCTTATGCAAAATACAAAA
>JADGDK010000071.1 GCA_016744895.1 Campylobacterales bacterium
GCTTTACTCAGTGGAGTAAACCAGGTATTAGGGCACAACTTTTAAATACAAAAACCTTAGAATTATTACAGGATTTTGTGGTTGAGGGTGATGAAAATACTGTTCATGTATTAAATGCAGTGAGTCCGGCATTTACAAGTTCATTTCCATTTTCGCAGTGGGTGGAAGAAAATTTTATAAAGGACAAAAGTTGAAAAAAGTATTAGTAACAGGTTCGGAAGGTTATATAGGTACGGTCATGATGCCCATGTTAATTGAAAATGGTTTTGATGTAGTTGGATTAGATAACTGTTACTATAGTGATGGCAATTTAAATAATAGTGAGTTTCCAAAATATGAACTTATTCAAAAAGATGTTAGAGATATAACAAGTGAAGACTTTAACGATAAAGATTATTATGCTGTGGTACATTTAGCCGCACTTAGTAACGATCCTTTAGGCATGCTTGATGAGCAACTTACCTATGATATAAATTATAAAGCATCAGCCAACATCGCACAGTTAGCAAAAGAAGCTGGTGTTGAAAGGTTTGTATTTGCCAGTTCATGTTCTCTTTATGGTCAAGGAGGTAGTGATGCCCTGACAGAAGAAGATCCTTCAAACCCACAAACGGCATATGGTAAATCTAAAATCATGGCAGAAGAAGCGATTTCTAAATTAGCAGATGAGAATTTTAGTCCTACATATATGAGAAACTCTACTGCATTTGGATTTTCTCCTAGAATGCGTTTTGATATTGTAGTCAATAGTTTAAGTGGTTATGCTAAAGTTGAAAAACAGATTAAGATCTTAGGTGATGGAAAACCATGGAGACCTTTAGTGCATGTAAGAGATATTTGTGGTGCGGTAATTCATGTATTAAAAGCAGATAAAAATTTAATTCATAACCAAGCTTTTAATGTGGGAGATACTGATGAAAATTATCAGATAAGATCTATTGCAGATCATGTTAAAAAGTATTTTAGTGATTGTGAGATAAAGATTATGCAAGATGATGCGGGAGATACTAGAGATTATAATGTATCATTTAAAAAACTTAATAATCAGTTGGGTTTTAAAGTCTCTCATACTTTAGATAATGGCATAGAAGATTTAAAAAATGAATATGATAATGTCGCTTTAAATGAACAATTTGAACATAAAGACTATACAAGATTAAAACAGATTCAGTATCTTTTAGCTGAAGGAATAGTAGATAATGATTTAAGGAGAGTAAAATGAGTTATATAGAAGGTGTAAATGTTGTCAAACTAAGAAAAATACCAGATGAGAGAGGTACGATCTACCATATGCTTCGTTCTTCTGATGCCCATTTTTCAAAATTTGGAGAGATCTATTTTTCAAAAATTTATAAAGGTGCTATTAAAGGGTGGCATATACACCAAAGAGTCAGTCTTAACTATTGTGTTGTAGATGGCATGGTAAAACTTGTACTTTTTGACAGTAGAGAAGATTCTCCTACAAAAGGAAATTTGATGGAGTTATTTATCGGTGAGGATAATTACTGTTTAGTGCAAATTCCTGTAGGTGTTGCAAATGGACATAAAGGTATCACACAAACGGCACTTCTTGCAAATGCTCCAGATATTCCTCATGACAAAGGTGGTGAAAATGAGATGCTTAAGATTGATCCGTATGAAAATGACATCCCTTATAATTGGGAAAGAGTTGATAGTTAAAGGAAAATAATGAAAAGAGTAAGACTTTCAAAATCATCATTAGGGCAAGAAGAGAAAGATGCAGTACTTAAGGTCTTAGACCATGAGTTTTTAGGAATGGGCGCTGAGGTACAGGCATTTGAAAATGAGATCAAAGCTTATATCGCAACGGATAAAGAGGTTGTTTGTGTCAATACTGGTACATCAGCATTGCAGATTGCTTTGTCCTGTTTAGATATCGGTTTAGGGGATGAAGTACTTGTTCCTTCTTTAACGTATGTCGCTTCTTATCAAGCAATTTCTGCAACAGGAGCTATACCAATTTCAGTAGATGTAAAAGAGGATACACTTTTTATGGATATTGAAGATGCCAAAAAAAGAGTCACAGAGAATACAAAAGCCATTATGCCAGTACATTATGCTAGTAATTCAAAAGAGATGTCAGCAGTAAATACCTTTGCAAAAGAGTATAATCTAAGAGTTATAGAAGATGCTGCACACTCATTTGGATGTAAAAGAGAGGGCAAAACGATTGGATGTGAGGGAGATGTAATCTGTTTTAGTTTTGATGGAATCAAAAATATCACTTCTGGTGAAGGTGGTGCTGTTCTTTCAAGTGACGAGACTTTTATCCAAAGAGTTAAAGATGCTAGACTTTTAGGAGTGGAAAAAGATACTGAAAAACGTTATGCAGGTCAAAGAAGCTGGGATTTTGATGTCACACATCAAGGGTTTAGATTTCACATGAGTAATATTATGGCAGCTATCGGTAGTGCACAGTTGAAGAAAATTGATGCAATTGCGGTCAAAAGACAAAGTATTGCTAAGCATTATGTTATGTCACTTAAAGATGTTGAGGGTATTGAACTTTTAGATTTTGACTATGATGATATTGTTTCACATATTTTTGTTCTAAAAGCAAAAGAGAGAGATGCATTGAGAGAACATTTGCTTAGCAATGAGATCGAGTGCGGTATACACTATAAACCAAATCATCTGCTAAGTAAATACAGATCAGACCCCTTACCTATAACTGAAAAAGTATATGAAGAGATTTTAACACTTCCATGTCAATTTGATTTAGATAAAAAAGATCAAGACAGGGTTATAAAAAGTATTAAGGACTTTTACAGTGGACAATGATCAGCCATTAGTCTCTATTGTGATGAATTGTTACAATAGTGACACCTACCTCATAGAAGCGATTGAGAGCGTATTTGCACAAACTTATGAAAATTGGGAAATTATTTTTTGGGATAATCAATCTACGGATAAAAGTGCGAAGATTGTTAAATCTTATGATGATAAGAGGGTAAAATACTTTTATGCACCTAGCCACACTCCACTAGGAGAAGCTAGAAATTTAGCAATTGAAAAAGTAAATGGTCAATGGGTTGCAATACTTGATTGTGACGATATCTGGGATAATGATAAACTTCAAGCTTCTTTTGAGTTACTTAATAGCTATAAACAAAAAGATGAGGTAACCCTTTTATACTCAAAAACAGTATATATTGATGAAAATGGAGATACATTTGGATTTTTTGAAGAGCATTATTCTGGAGATATCCATGATCTTTTATTAAAAAAAGGAGATTTCGTTTTTATATCTTCAGCTATTTTTAGAACAGATATATTAAACAAAGTCGGAAAAATTGATGTGAATTTACATTATGCTGAAGATTATGATGTTTTATTAAAAGTGACAAAAGGTTATCAAGCACTTTGTGTAGATCAGTTTTATACTTATTATAGAGTACACCAAAAAAATCTTACAAATTCAAATGTTTATGAGTATGATATTGAAAATTTTGAATTTTTAAATAAATATAGCAAAGAGCATAATTTATCATTAACTCTGAGGATTGCAATTTTTTTGAATAACTCATCACGCATGACTGCATCAATTGTGAAGCTTATATCAAAAAAAGATTTTGGAAATCTTGTAAAAATTATTAAAGGGTATTGGCAATATCTTTTGCTCTCACCTTATTATATATTGCATTTTATAGGAAGACGCATTAAAAAAATTATAAAAAATAGTAAGTGAGTCATTTTGAATAATTTGTTAATTAAAAATATAATCATTTTTGTTTTGGGAACAGTATTTAATAAAGGAATGAATTTCTTTATCTTGCCGGTACTTACCTATTATTTAACCAAAGAAGATTATGGAATGATAGGGGTTATTACATCAGTTGTGACAATTGCTACAATCTATATTGGTTTTTTCCCATCAACTTTTGTTATGGTCAAATATAGCAAATTTGGAAAACAGAAGATGGCTAAATATATTTCAAATATTTTAATTTTGATGACGATAACATTTTTGGTAGTTTTATTTTTTCTATATGTTTCAAAAGATTATATATTTTCCTCTTATCAAGAGAGTGGATATTTAGTTCTATATATCGCATTTTTATGTTTTTTCCAAGTATTTTGGCAACAATTTTCTACCATTATTCAATTAGAAAAAAATGCATTAAAATATGTATTGTTTCAATTTGTGCAAACTATGACTACTATAGGTTTAGCACTATTATTGATAGTGAACCTATCTTGGGGATGGGAAGGAAAGTTTTTTGCTGAACTTTTTATATATTTTCTTTCTGCATGTTACGCTATTTATTACATGCATAAAAATGGGTATATAAGCGCTGATTTTGATGCTAAAAAACTTAAAGAGTTATTTTCTTATCTTTTCCCACTCTCATTTTATGTAGTGGGACTATTTATCATGGGTACAATTGATAAACTTTTTTTGGCAAATCTTATCAGCCTTGAAGCCGCTGGAATTTATGCTATAGCGATTACAATGACGATTATTATCAATATTGTTTTTGATGCGGTATTGAAAGCATGGGAGCCTTATCTATTTGAACTATTAAGTAGTGATAAGCACTCAGATCAAATTCAGGTAGTTAAAGGCACATATCTATACTCTATTTTTGTGCTTATTTTTATGGTTTTATATATTTTATTTGTACCGTATCTTTTTGATCTTATGATAAATGAAAAGTTTAATGAAGCACTTTTGTATATCCCTATTTTGGTGATAGCTTATAGTTTTGAAGGGCTTAGAAAACCAGTAACAGAATTGTTAAATTATTTGGATAAAGTAAAAACAGTTGGGGGTATTACCATTGTGGCTGCAATTGTAAATATCATTCTGAATATATTTTTGATAAAGATATATGGTATTTATGGTGCGGCATATGCAACAGCAATATCTTTTGCTATTTTATATTTTATAACAATTTTCTATGTGCATAAATATTGTAATTTACCATGGTTATTAAAATAATAAGGAGATATTTGTGACTTTAAAAAGTATTATAGGTAGTCTTCCCTCCTACCCTCATCATATTATGAATGTTTTTAGTGGAACCAATAGTATACAAGAGTTTAAACAAGTTTTTAAGGCACTCATTTTTAGTAAAGATATAGTCACTGGAGATGAAAATAAAACATATAAAGCGTTATTAGAAAAATCCCTTAACAGTAAGAACATGTATACTTTTGCAAGTGGTCGGATGGGTTTTTATACGCTATTAAAATCTATGAATGTAAAAAAAGATGATGAAATTATCATTGCATCATATACTTGCGTTGTGGTTCCAAATGCAATTATTTACAGTGGTGCAAAGCCTATTTATTGTGATATAAACAAGTTTGATTTTAATGTAGATGTAACAAAAGTAGAAGCATTGATTACTGATAAGACGAAAGCTATTTATGCACAACATACTTTTGGACAGATGTGTGATGTTTATGCCCTTAAAAAAATAGCAGATAGATATGATTTACCAGTGATTGAAGATGTAGCGTTATCTCTTGGTGCCAAAGATGGTGATAATTATGCTGGAACTATTGGAGACTTTGGTTATTACTCAACCGATAGAACTAAGATGATTAATACCTCACTTGGAGGATTTGTATCTGTTAATAACCAGAAATATCTAGATAATTTTGAAAAAGAGTATGAAAGTGTAGATTTTTTAAGTACTTCTTTTACTAAAAAAATAGCGAGAACTTTTTTAATTGATTTGGTCATGATGCACCCTTATCTATATTGGTTGGGTAAATTTACCAATCCTGTTTTTAGAAAATTAGGTATTGTAAAATATTTTTTAGATGAACAAAAACATGAAAAAGATAAAATTACTGAGTATCCTTACCCTGCACGATTTTCAAGTATATTGGCGATAATTGGTATTTCACAGGTTAAACATTTAGAAGAAAATTTGGCTTATAGACGAGAGATGGCACGTTATTATAATAGTATATTTGAAATTTATTCAGATGATTATATAGAGGATAAAAAGAATGTTTTTTTAAGATATTCATTTCTAATAAAAAATAGAAATTACTGGGAAAAACGTTTTGCATCAAAAATAGATTTATCAATTTGGTTTAAAACTATTGCTGTAGGTAAAAATAGTGACTTTGAAGATATCCACTATACTGTTGGACAAAATAGTAAATCAGAATTTGTAACAGAACATATTTTTAATCTTCCTACACATCACAATATTACCCCAAAGCGCATTGAAAAACTTTTATATGAATTGAAAAAATCTGGTGATATTATTAGAGAAGAGAAGATGGAAATAATGGAATTTTAATTGTAAATTCAGCACCTTTATAGTTTTTATCTTCATAAGTAAATGTATCAGTAGATACTTCAATATTTCCATTCATATGTTTTTCAATAATCTCTTTAGTCATATATAATCCAATGCCTGTGCCCTGTGATTGATGTTTCGTTGTGAAATAAGGTTCAAAAACTCTTTCTATAATACTTTCTTCAATACCTCCTCCACTATCTTTGATTGAAATTTTGGCACAGTCAACCTCTTGTTTAGAGGTGATTAAGATTAACTTCTTACAATCTTCATTATCTTGCATTAAAGCCTCTTTTGCATTATTAAGTATATTAATAAGTACTTGTGTAAGCTCATTTTCAAGTCCTGTAACCTCAATATTTTCAGTTTGATTAATAATTTGAATATTACTATCTTTGAAATTTGCTGTTAATAGCTTTACACTTTTTTCTACGATTTGCTTAAGATTAAACTTGTTAATCTTTTTTTGTGGTTGAAAAAAGTTTCTAAAATCATCAATGGTCATTGAGAGTGTAGAAACATAATCTGAAATATCATTAATTTTTGTATCCATGAAACTTTTACACTCATCAATTCCTTGTTTTGTTGAAAAATCAAATTCGTTAAGAGAAAACTTGGTTTTTATCAGTAAATTCGTTGATGAGATGGCAGCTAAGGGCTGTCTCCATTGGTGGGCGATATTTGCTATCATTTCTCCCATAGAAGCCATTTTTGATTGTTGAAAAAGTATCTGATCTTGAACTCTTACTTGTTCAACTTGTTGTTCAACTTTTTTATTTAATTCTTGATTTAATTTTTTTAATGCTTTAGTGGTATCTGAGAGCATTAAATGTGTTTGTACGCGTTTAAGTAAAACAGCAGTATAAAAAGGTTTAGTAACATAATCTACACCACCGCACTCAAATCCTTGTACAATATCCTTTTCTTCATCTTTTACGGTTAAAAATATGATAGGAATATCTTTCGTTTTTTTATCATTTTTTAATTTTTGACAAACTGTATATCCATCCATTTGAGGCATTTTGACATCTAGTAAAATTAAATCGAAGTTGTTTTTTTGAGTAAGTTCAAGTCCCTTTGCTCCATCTTGTGCATATATAAGGTGATATCCTTCTTTACTTAAAATATTCATAGCAACTTGTAAATTTTTTGGGTTATCATCTATAAGTAAAATTTCTACATCTTCTGGTTTCATTTGAGTAATCCTTTTAACTTTTTTATAAATGGAATATAACTATTCATCATAAAATTAACACTTTCGATATTATAGCTTTTACAGTTTGTTTTTAACTCTTTTGCATAAATAGAAAGTAAGTTTATATCATATTTTTGTGCTAACTCTTCTAGAGATTGGGAAAAGTTCTTAATAAGTAAAAAATCTCCACTATCTTTAATGCTTTTCCACGTTTGTTTATATTCATGCTCAAGCATATCAACTACTTTTGGGATATTATCAAGATTATTTTCATTTATGTTTTGTTCTATTTTTAACGGTGTTTTATTAGTTTCATAATTAATGAAACGTCCTATCTCTGTGAGAAGTTGATCATAAGTAACAGGTTTTCTTAGATAACCATCAAATTGATAATCTTTTATTTTTTTACTATCTTTTCCAATAACAGATGCGGTTAATGCTATTATAGGAATTGTTTTTAGTTTTGTATCATTTTTGATAATTTTTACAGCTTGGTAACCATCCAAAATAGGCATCTTAATATCCATAAAAATAAGATCAACTTTGATGTTTTTTAGTTGCTCTATAGCGTCTTTCCCATGTATAGCTTCAATAACTTCAAGACCATGTTCGTTGAGTGTAGAGGCAACAAGCTTTCGATTATCTTTGATATCATCCACTACCATAACAGTAGCTTTTTCGAATTGGATGTTTTCAAACATATTTATAACTTGTTTAGTTCTTGCCTCAACTGCACTAATGGCTACTTCTGCTAAGGTAACAGTAAATTTTGAACCTATATCGACTTTACTCTCTACTGATATAGTACCATTCATAATTGTAGTTAATTTTTTACAGATGGAGAGACCTAGTCCAGTACCTCCATATTTTTGATTATCTTGTCCTTTTTGTTGTTCAAAGGAGTTAAAAATATTTTTTAGCTGCTTTTCTTTGATACCTATACCACTATCTTCTACACAAAATTGAAGATCAATCTTACTTTTTTCTTCATTTTCCTTACTTTGTTTGACACTGAGTTTAATGTATCCACGATTGGTAAATTTGATAGCATTATCCAAAAGGTTAAAGAGAACTTGACGGATTCTAGTACTATCTAGTAAGAGATATTGTGGCAAGGATGGATCAATACTTAATTCGTAATGGAGATTTTTTTGAATTAGCTTCATCTGAAAAGTCGATTCTATTTCTAATACAAGCTTTTTGATATCTACACTCTCATAAATAATTTCTAGCTTACCAGCTTCTATTTTAGAGAGATCAAGAATATCATTGATGATATCCAGAAGTGAATGACCCCCTCTTATGATAGAGTCTAAATACTCTTGTTGTATTGGATCTTTAATTTGTCTAGATAAAAGTTGAGAAAATCCAATGACAGAATTCATTGGGGTTCTGATTTCATGTGACATACTGGCTAAAAATTCACTTTTTGCATGATTGGCATATTCTGCTTCTTCTTTTGCCCTTTCTAATGCTTTTTCCATCTTTAGTCTTTCTGTCATATCTAGAGCAATCGTAAGCATCGCATTTTTTTCTTCATAAATTATAGGAATGATAGATACAAGCATAGGACAAATTGTGTTATCTGGTTGTTTAACTTTAACAATTTTACCTTCAACTTTTCCTCTATCTTGTAGCTCTTTTATGATCATAATACGATCTTTCGAATCATCATAAAAATCATTTATATTATATGCTGTGAGTGCTTGTTCTGTCATTTTATAGTCATATAAAACTTTAGAATTGGCTGTTAATATACTCCCATCAAGTGTACTAACAATGACTTCTACAGGAAGATTATCTATAAGTATACGTAAATGTGCTTCACGCTCTTTAAGTGAATTTTCTAAATTTTTTTGTTCATTAATATCACGCCATGTCACATATACGGCATGTTTTTCTTCATAGATGATTTTTGTTAATACAACATCAATCCAAAACTCATTTTCATTTTTGTCTTTGTGAATCCACTCAAAACGATTATGTCCTCTTTGAAAACATTGATCTATCATTTTTTCAGCTTTTTTGACTGATTCTAAACTATCATTTTGGTGAGATGGCGACCATTGTGCTGGTGTAGTATTTAGAAGTTCAGAAATATCTGAAAGTCCTAAGGTATGTAAAGCGGAACTATTTGCTAAGATAAATTTTCCATCTTGAATAATGAGATTTCCATCTGAAGATTTTTCAAAAAGGGTTTCAAAATTTTTCTTTTCTATCTGTAATGCAGTTTCAAAGTGTTGACGCTCTTTGATCTCACGTCTTAGTTTGCTATTCCAGTAAAATGAAGCTGCTAAAAAAAATAGAAAAAAACCTATAACTTGATACAGTAGTGCATAATCAATCTTTTTAGCAAATTTTATATCTTGCCATTTTCCAATGATATCTAAATCTTTTGTAGGAGAAATCGCCGCTCTTGTTTTGTTCATGATTTGATATAAAATTGGTTTGTCTTTATGGACAAAAAGAGTGAGGTTGAGTAGTACATCAGTTTTTCCAACTATATTTATATTGTTGTAGTTATTTGTTTTTATGAGATAGCCAGCAGTTGGCATAGCAAGTAGTAGTGCATCGTATCGACCTATGGATAAGTCTTGAATTGCCTGTTGTGCATTTTTGACTTTAATGAAAGGGATATTGGGGTATCTTTTATACAGTTTGTGACTATATCCATACTTGTCTAAAGATGCAATTTTTAGGTTTTTTATATTTTCAAGTTTATCGATAAACGTATGTTTATCTTTCATAAGAATGACAATAGGTGCTGTAATTTCAGATGTAATAGGACGATAATTTAGAGCAAATATAGGACTGTTTCTATCTCCTGGAATAAGATCAATACTATTTTTTTCCAGAAGTACTTTAAGCTCTTGATGACTATGCACAATTTTTGGCTGAAAGGTAATTGGAATAAGTTTTTGCATCTCATCCAAATAATCTGGAACAATACCTATATACTTCTTTTGTTTATTAATTGCTATATAAGGTAGTCTATTTGGATTACCTGCAAAAGTTGCTATAGGGTTTTCAGATAGCCATTTTTTTTCTGCATTTGTGAGTGGAATTTCCTTTTTATCTATAGAAATCCATTTATTATAGATCATTTCTTTCTCTTTATGCGTAATCCTTGAAAGTCCTTTGTCTAAGATAGAAGCAAGTATAGGGGTTCCTATGTGGGTTCCCATATGAAGCTTAATTACTTGTGTTCCTCGATAAGCTTTGAAAGGTATGATAGTAGAGATACTACCTTTTTTAAGTACATAAGAGAGTGTAGCATAGGTATCAAGTAAAATATCAGCGTGGTTTTCTAAAACAGCCTCTATTGCTTGGGAAAATGAATCTACAGGAACGATCTTGATGTGAGGAAACTCTTTTTTTATGATTTTTTCATATATATACCCTTTTGGTATTGCTATACGTTTTCCATTCATATCTTTTAGCGTTGTGATATTGAGATCATCTCGTATAAAAAAATAATCAAGCATCTCAAAATAAGGTTTAGTATAGTGTATATACTCCTCACGCTCCTTGCTATAGTAAATAGTAGGTATGAGATCAATTTTTTTCTCTTTAATCTTTTGAAGATTATCACTCCAATTCGCTACTTTTAAATCAAATTTCAAACCTATTTTTTTAGAGATAAGATTAAGATAATCATTTGCAATACCATCATGTATACCTTGAGGATTTATAAAATAAAATGGTGCCCAGTCTGGTTCTACACCTACTTTGACGATAGGGTTGTTGGTAATCCATTGTTGTTCTGTTTTATTTAAATATGTAGGGAGTTGTTGCTGATCATAAAAGAAAGTATCTTTTATTTTTTCATTTTTAACCATACCTAACTGCTGGTATATTTTAGCAACTCTTTCATATTTTTGTTTATTTATTTTTCCTAGGGGAATAAGATCAGGCATGATCATTTGATAACTAGCATGTGCTTCATAACTTAAAAAATCTTTTGTTAATTTAGGTGCATATTTTTTAAGTATGATGTCAATAATTTCTTGTTTATGGGAAAGTGCATATTTCCATCCTTTTAAGGTTGCACGTTTCATCTTTTCAACACGATCTGGATGATTTTGTAACTCTTGTTGTGTCGTATAAAAGTTATCTCCATAAAAATCAATACCATAACTTTTAGGATCAATTATATTAAGATCAATGCCTTGTTTTTTAAGCCAGTAAGGTTGAGACGTAGAGTAGGCTGATATTACATCAATTTTTTTATTTATAAAGTCAGTATAGTTTGTAAATTGTGAGACCTTTATCTTTTCAAAACTTCCAATAGTTTTTAAAATCATAGCATTTAATGAGGCGCCACCATTTTGGTGTAAAGAGTAATTTATGGTTTTACCTATAAGATGATCAGGAGTTGTAATATTTGAGTCTCTATGTGAAATTAATACAAGTGGAGAGTATTGAAAAATTTGTGCAATAAGTACAATAGGGGATTTTTTTTGATGATATAATACAAGAGAACTATCACCTACGCCATATTCAGAATATTTATCTAAGACATTTTGTACAGGGGTATGCTTGATTTTCATATCTTTGAGTGTAACATTCAATCCCTCATCAGCATAAAATCCTTTTTCAATGGCAGCATAATAACCTGCAAATTGAAAACCGTGTTTCCATTTAAGTTGGATGGAAACTGCTTCAGTTTCTAAAGCATAAAGCGATGTGTTAAAGAGAAAAAATATTATAAAAAGAATAATATTTTTCATTGAAATCACACTGTATCTTGCTCATCAACAAGCGATGTGGAGGGTTCAAAAAAGTAATATCCTTGAAATTCATCTATTTTATATTCGTGTAGTTTTTCAAGTACCTCTTTTGAGTGTACATATTCTGCAATCACCTTAACTCTTAACTCTTGTGCAATATTGGTGATTGCTTTAACCATGATTTGAGTCTGTCTATCTTTATCTATATTTTTGATTAATGATCCATCGATTTTAAGATAATCTGGTCTGGTTTGTATGATATTACCAAAGTTAGAGTAACCACTTCCAAAATCATCTATAGCAATTTTAACACCATATTTTCTAAATTTTTTTATAAATCGCTCTAATAGTTTATAATCTTTGATACTTTCACTCTCCATAATTTCAAAAATTAATCTATCTCCAATATTATGTTGCGTTAACGTATCTGTAAAAAGTTTCATAATTTCTGGATCTGTAAAATCACTATAGGTAAGATTTATTGAGAATATATGCTGCGTCTCTTTTATATGTTTAAGTACTTTTGTAATCATGCGATATGAGAGTTTAGAATACTGTTTTGTAGCAATGGCGATATCAAGAAAGAAGTAGGGTGATATGAGCTTTTCTTTATTATCTTCTATTGTCAGCATACGCATAAGTGCTTCATATTTTAGGACTTTGCCTTTATCATTGACAATGGGCTGAAAGACAGGAATAATTTTGTCATTTTCAAGAGCATATTGGATTTTTCGTTTCCATGTTAAAGTATTTTGCATTTTCTCTAGTGTATTCATTGATTCTTGATAAATTACAAGTGGTTTTTGATTTGTTTTAGCAAACTTTAGTGCAATATCGGCTTGGGTTAAGAGATTCTTTTTTTCAAATGAGACTCCTATCGTTGCATCGATATATATTTCTTCTCCCAATTTTTCTATAAAAAGTGGTAAGTGGATAAGAAATTTACTAAGTTTGATCACAAAGTTTTCAAAAGAAGCAGTATCCTTTTTAGTAGAGGCTATAACAAATTCATCTCCAGATGATCGATAGAGAGTGCATGCTGATTCATAGGTATATGCTTCTAAAATATTTGCAAATTGCTTAATGACTTGATTCCCAATATCAGGGCCATAAAGATCATTGATAAACCGTAAACGATCAATATCCACAAGTGCTAGCATATTATATTGATTATTTTTAATATCTTTACTCAACGCAAAACGGTTTTTAAGAGTGGTTAAATGATCTTTATAGAGTTGTTCTTGTAAATCTTTAGTCCTTTTTTTGACTTCAAGTTCCAATTGCTCGTTTGATATTACTATGTTTTGATGATGAAGTAATAACGTTTTTTCATTATCTATATTTTTAGATATTTTATAAAGTGTTTGCAAAAGTTGAGTTTCTTGGAGTGGTTTGAGTAGAAAACTGTTGATTCCAAGATTAATAAGTTTTAAAAGCTGTGATGTGTCATCTTGTGCAGATATAACTGTGATACATTGTTTTGGGTTTAGGTTTAAAATCTCTTCTATCATATCGATACCATGCATATAAGGCAGATTAAGATCAGTGATCACAATATCAAAAGATTTATCATTGGAGATAAGTGTACTTTTATAAGTTTGTAAACCCTCTTTCCCATCAGTACATGTTGTGACACTTGCAAAAAATATTTCAAAAAGTTCCACATTTTGTTGAAGAATCTTTAATTCATCTTCAATATAAAGAATATGTAAATCCCTAGTATAGGGATGAAGTGTTTTTGCATCCATTTTAGAATAGCCTCTTTAAATATGCTTTTTAAATTATTATCCTGATTAAGTA
>JADGDK010000072.1 GCA_016744895.1 Campylobacterales bacterium
TTTTCATAGTTAGCATTTAATTCTAACAGCGTTGGCATCAAAGTCTCAGGAACATAACGTCCTCCAAAGATTCCAAAGTGTCCGTTGCTGTCTGGGTCAAATCGTGAAGGTTTGGGGATATACACTAATCAACCTCCAACACAGAATAGACTGGAGTTTTTATTTTAAGATCTTTATCGCCTTCTAAAAAAATAAGATTTATTAAAAAACAAGCTTCGACACAATTAGCACCTGCTTGATTGATAAGGTTTGCGGCTGCTTTTGCTGTACCGCCAGTTGCGATAAGATCATCGATCATTAGAACCTTGGCTTTTTCTTTATCACAGTTAAATGCATCTATATGTACTTCAACTTCATCAAATCCATACTCTAGTGAATATTTTTCTCCAATAGTTGTATATGGAAGTTTTCCTTGTTTTCGAATTGGTACAAATCCAATGCCTAAGCGATCAGCTAAAGGTGCTCCAAAGATAAATCCTCGACTATCAATACCCGCAATAAAATCTAAATCATAATTTTTATAGCGTGCTTCAAGATGATCCATCAAAAACTTAAAAGCTTTTGCATTATTTAAAAGTGTTGTTATATCTTTAAAATTAATACCTGGTTGTGGAAAATCAGGTATGTCTCTGATTGTGCTTAAGAGATATTCTTTATCTACCGAATTTAATGTCACCATAATGTTAGTCCCTAAACATTGTAAATTTTAGTGTCAAAAAAAGAACTAAAATAAACCCAAATGCTATATACCCTACACCTTCTATACCCATCTTAAAATCCTTAGTATGTAAATAATTTTTATACGAACAGACTATATTAAAGCTTCGATTCGCTCTTCTAACTCTTTTATCTTTTGTGTCAAGATATCATTTTCAAGTCTGTTCTGTGAATTTCGTGCTCTTAATGTTTTAATGTCATTTCGTACTTTATTTAATTCTTCAGTAAGAATGTCAATATTTCCGATGGCACGCTGGAGTTGTACACGATATTTCCGAATCATAAGTTTTGAATCGTCAATATTGCCTTTTTTAATTTTATTTGCAGTCATCTCTCTTTTATAGAGTGCTTTATTGTAGTTTAGCATGATCAAAAGATAGATAATTATAAAAATTAAAACCGTGTAGATAATCCAGTCACCAAACATAGTTAAAGTTCTATCTTTCCTACTCTATCTGCATGCCTTCCGCCTTCAAAAGTAGTTTGACACCAAGTTTTACAGATAGACTCTATCGTTCCCAGTCCAACAACTCTTTGACCAAAACAGAGTACATTTGCATCATTATGCTCTCTAGCCATCTGGGCTGTATAAGCATCATGACATAAAGCTGCACGAATACCTATATGTTTATTTGCGCTTAAACTCATACCAATTCCTGTACCACAGATAAGTACACCTTGGCTAGATGGATCTTCTAATACACTTTTACTTAGTTTATGTGCAAAATCAGGATAATCGACTCGATCATCATTTGCAGGGCCTAAGTCTACTACTTCATTTCCAAGAGACTCTAAAATCTTTTTCACATCATCTTTGATACAAAATGCTGCATGATCTGTCGCTATATATATTTTCATAAATCACCTCTGTATTTGATGGGAATTATATCTAAAATATACTATAAAATCGAATTATTAGATCAACTCTATTAATAAAACTTCTAATAAAACCGATATGTATAAAAGATAAAAATATACTTAATTAGGAAATAGTGTGCAGGTAATACGATTTTTAACACTTTTTACAGTTGTAGCAGCACTCTTTAGTGGTTGTACGGGTAAAAAACGTGAACTTTTTTATAAAAATGGACAAATTGCGCAATATAACGCTCCTTTTTTAGAATATAAAGAATACAAAATAAAAATACGCGATCGTCTTTCAATTATATTTTTTGAGTATCCTGAACTTAGTACAAAAAGTAAAGATCTTTCTGAGGGTGATGTAGGAATTGAAGTCCGTTCTGATGGCACGATTCTTATGCCGATTATTGGAAAGGTTGTAGTTGCTGGTATGACTAAAGAGATGGTTACAGATATGCTTTATGATCAGTATTCTAGCTATTTAGAAAAACCAGCACTTCGTGTAGAAATTTTAAATCAAAAAGTATATGTTTTAGGTGAAGTGAAAAACCCAGGTGCAATTGATATGATAAAATATAGGTCTATTACGCCACTCAAAGCTATCATAGAGAGAGGGGGCTTGACTGATTTTGCGCAAAGAGATGTGATCAAGGTGGTTCGAGGTACCAAAGAGAATTATCAAATTTTTCATATTGATTTAACAGACATTCAAAGTGTGGGAACACATAATATCAATCTTTCTCCAGATGATATTGTTTATGTAGCACATAATAATGTTAAAGATTTTAATTTACCGTTAAGCGGTGCTGACGCTTCATTGAGTTGGATTAATACATTATTTAGTACGTTAACACTCTATCAAGTGTTTAAACAGGATTAGCGCATGAGTATCAATGAACATGAATTTTATCGCAGAAGTTTTTTGGATAAGATTTCTGATTATAAAAAATCGATTATTTTTATAACCCTTCTTTTTATTCTTTTAGCTTTTATATATTTACTTTTTGCAGAAAAAATTTATCGTACAGATGCAACACTAGAAGTAATACCCAAAAATAATCTTTTAGGTGTTTCTAGAGTAGATAGGAGTGAAGAGGGTGGATATGAAAGACATTTTGTAACACAGATGGATTTTTTACAATCACGATATTTAATTAGTAAGGTTGTGAAGGCTCTTCAGGCAAATATTGATTATTATGAAACGCATAAATTAAAACCTTTTAAAATAATTCAAAATGCACCACCTTTTTATGTGGAAAATTTAAATATAAAAGATGAAGACTTTTATGAAAAAATGTTTCATATTAAACTCCTTGACGAGAGACATTATGCACTTCGTCTAATATCTGAAAATGGAATAAGCTCAACAATATTGGGGCAAGATGAGAGTAAACCACTTGTTTATGAGTTTTCAAAACCAGTTAATAGCGAATATATGGACTTTACAATTGTAAAGAATCGTTTTGTTGAACAAAAAGAGGTCTATTTCAAAGTCCACAATGAACGAAGTTATGTTGATAAAGCACTAAGAAATTTAACGGTTATGAAAAATAGTATGCAATCAAGTCTTATTAAAATTGTATATGATGATTATACACCAAAAGGTGCTCAAAAGTTTGTGAATGCACTTTTGAAAGAGTATATGAAAGTTGTTGCACGAAAACAAGTATCTCAAACAGAAGGGGATTTGAAGATTCTTGATTTTGAACTGTCTGGTGCAAAGAAAAGACTTGATCATTCAGAAAAAAAACTTCAAAGGTTTATCGAACAAAATAGAGTAGCGGGTATTGATATACAGACTAATAATTTAATCAACACGATTTATAAATATGAAAGTCAACTCGAAGCCTTAGATATACAGCATCAAAATATTAGGACAATTTTTAATATTTACAAAAAAAGTTATGATTATAAAGATATTTTAACACGAATTTCACAATTAGATAATGCAAACTTGATCAAGCTTGTTGACTCTATTTCATTAGAAGAAAATGCATATAAAACCCTTCGTAAAAAATATAAAAGTAAACACCCAAGTTTGATTCAAATTAAAAAGAGTATTGCTCAAAAGAGTATTACATTGGAAAAAAATATTGAACAACTACTTAAAAATGCACAGCGAAAACGTGTAAAGTTGAAAAGTTACCTTTCCAAATATAAATCAAATCTTACTACAGTACCTTATAAAGAGATTGGTTATGGAAAATTAAAAAGAGAACATGATCTTTTAGAAAAAAATTATCTATTGTTACTTGATAAAAAATCTCAAATTAATATTTCTAAGAAGATTCAAGGGAATTATAACTATCGTGTTTTAGATTATGCTTTTGTTCCGGAGCGACATGCCAAACCGAAAAAGTCTATTTTAATTTTACTTGGAACGATATTGGGTCTTTTAATAGGGCTTTTATATGCTATGGTAAGGGCATACTTTGCTAAAAAAATTACCGTACCTAGTGAGGTAGAAGAGCTTACGAGATTGCCATATTTGGGAACAATACCTTATATCAAAAATAAAAAGCTTTATAATGATCTTTTTGTTTCTAAAGAGCCTGATTCAATTGCTTCACAAATGATGTGGTCTTTAAGAGATAGAGTAGATGGATTTAAAGGGGATCAGAAATCTCAAATCATTGCTATCACTTCCATGGTCAAAGGAGAGGGAAAAACAACCTTAGCTGCAAACTTAGCGATTTGTCTTGGCATGGGAGATAAAAAAACGATAGTGCTCTCACTGGATCTGAGACTTCCTGAAATTCACTCTAAGTTTGGAATTGATAATTCCAATGGGCTTTCATCTGTGCTCTTTGGAAATGCCAAACTCTCAGATGTGGTCTATAGATCCAATGAATTTCAAAATCTTTATGTCATACCTGCAGGACCAAAAGTTTCAAATCCAATGAAAATTATAAATTCAGATTATATTGATCAGATGCTTGAGGAATTAAAAGGCTTGTATGATTATATTATTATTGATCTTCCTCCTGCTGGTGTTGCTGCTGAGTCTGTATTTTTGATGAAAAAAGCTGATTTAGTTCTTAGTGTTTTGAAGTCTAAATATTCTGAAAAAAGTTTTGTACTCTATATGGAGAGTATTGCAGAGAAAAATGGTATCAAGAATTTAGGGTTTGTTTTAAATGGTGTTAATAAAAAGTATATTAAAATTATTGCACGTAAAGAAAATAAAAGGTATATTAATCATAATGAAAAAATTACATAAAAGTAAATTTCTGATAATTTTTTAATTAGTAAATAAAAAGGTGCCTATAATGTTTCGTATATTGACTTTTTTATTGTTGAGCACATTTATTCATGCATTTGATTTTTCTGATAAAATCGTTATTGTTATCGATAAAAAAGATAAAGTTTTAAAAAATGCTGCTAATGATCTATCTTTTTATATGGAAAATATTACAGGTATGAAGCCTGAAATCTTGACAAAAAAAACTAAAAATATAGATGCAATTATCCTTGAGAAGTTAAAAAAGAAAAATCAAATAAAAGATGATGGATTTAGTATAAAAACGAGAGACAATCATCTTATTATCTCAGGTTCAAATGACAATGGTGTATATTATGGTGTTTATTATTTTTTAGAACACTATTTAGGATGTAAATTTCTATCAAGTCATTTTGAATATATTCCTAAGTTTTCTAAAAAAACTTTAGGTTTTATAGATGACGTTCAAGAGCCTAGGTTTGATTATCGTGAAATTTTCATTGCTGAGAGTGATGATTGGGTATATGCATTAAAAAATAGACTTAATGGTCGTTTAGGACATCGAACTGTTATAGATGATGCTCAAAAGGTCTATTCAAAAGGGATAAATCTTTATAGTTTTAGTTCTTATGCTCTTATGCATGAAGATTTTATGTGCCAAGGACAATATGATTTTTTAAATAAAGATGCACAAAAAAAAGCGTCGAAAACATTAACAAAAGAGTTAACCCAGTATATGTTAAAAGATAGTGATTATCTAATGTTAGCACATGAAGACCGTAATTCATTTTGCCATGATGGATTAAAAAATGAATATCCCTCTAGTACATTTTTAGAATATACAAGCTTCCTTGCAACTAAAAATCCTCAATATAATTTTTTATCCCAATCTTACCTATGGAGTAGAAAACCTCCCAAAAAAATATCGAAGTTGCCAAAAAACCTAGGAGTTATGTTCTCGGGGATTGAAGCCAACTTTGCCAAACCTTTAAATGATAGTGAAAACAGCATGATCTTGCAGGATATTAAGGATTGGGGTAAATTTACAGATGAGATCTTTATCTGGCACTATATCACAAATTTTGGTGGATATATGTTGCCGTTTCCAAATCTTTATGCGCTTGATAAAGATCTCAAAACTTTTTCAAAGCTACCTCAAATTAAAGGTCTTTTTTTACAGGGAAGTTATGAAACATTTGGTGGTGAATTAGCATCTCTTAGAACTTGGGTCTTTGCTAAATTGTTGTGGAACCCAAATCTTGAACTCGACATGCTTATTAAAGAGTTTTGTCATTATTATTATGGTGATGCTTCCGATGAGGTTCAATTATATATCAAAACTTTACATCAGTTTATAGGTGAGAGTGATGATAAATTATCAGTAAAAACCTCTATAAATGCAGCCTATTTAAATCCCAAGAATTTAAAGAGATTGGATGAAATCCTCTCTGATGGATTAAAGAAGGTAGAAAACAGTCCTGAACATAAAAAGCACGTGCTTGCTCTTTTTAGTGGTATTGACTATATTCGTCTCCTAAGAGGAGATAGTGTTGCATCTATAGAAACGATCAAAAAAAGATTTAAAGCATTTTTACTTGATAATCCAAATATATCTGCTTTTGCAGAGGGTGTTAAGATAGACAACATTGTCAATATTATAGACTTAGATCGAAAGCATGCAAACATTCCAGATGAAGTGAAGGGATTGAAAAAAGATTCTCAATGGTTTGAGTATCAAGAGTATACACTGAAGCTATGTTGTACAGACTTGGTGGCTGATAGTGAAGCGAGTGATGGTGTAAGTGCAAGGATGAGAGGAGATCAAGAGGATTGGGGATTTGGATTGTCCCTTTTAAATCTTCCAAAAGGGAGTTGGGATTTGTATGCAAGTGTTAAAATAGAACTCTTTGATGATTTTAACATCTTAGATAACAGAAAAATGGCACTTTTATATGGTATCTATCCCACAATTATCAAAGGTGCTTCTCTTGTAGGGCAATTTACAAATAATAAATATCAAAATATTAAAATAGGATCCTTAGACAGTACAATACCTAATGCCCAAAGTGTATGGTTAAGTCCTCCAGCAAATGATGTTGTCAAACATGTGTATGTGGATAGGATATTTATGGTTAGAAAAATAGATAAATTCAAGTAGCACTAGAGATGTTCAATAAAAACTATTTTTTTTACGCCTATTTGATTAATTTTATATTTTTATCTCTGCCTGTTGTAAAGTTATTTGGACTACCTCAAGCTGGACAAGTCTTTTTTATTATGACGTTTGTTTTACTGGTTATTGATGACATCAAAAATAAAGAGCTTGATTTTGCACTTCTGTTTTTTCTAGTTCTTGGGGGTGTTTTTTTATCTCTTTTGAGCTTGAACTCCAGCTATGAAAAAGTGGGTGAATTTAAATTTATTGTTAAATATATATTGGTTTTTCCTGCAATTTTTTATGTGGGAGCAAGAGTTGTATCTAAAATTGGGGTTAAAAACCTAATTATTATGTTTGATATTGCACTTCTTTTTTATGTTTTAGATTGTTATATCATTTATTTTGTACCTCTTCCTCCTGTGATCTTAGACTCCATTGTTCATTATCGTGAGGTTTTTGGAGGGGCACTTATTTTACCATTTCAAGGTACTTTTTTTGAATCAGGTTCACTTGCTCTTATCGTAGGTGCGTCACTACTTAGTGTACTTTTATTGAGATATGATTTTCAAATTTGGCCGGAAAAAAAGTTTTATATCTATATGTTATATGGACTTACAATCTCTATTTTAATGATGTCTCGTAATAAGACAGTGTGGTTATCTTATGTCTTGATTTTGCTTTTTTTGGCTCTATATAAACCATTTTTATTACTTGTTAAAAGTAATTTCTACTATACGCAAAAGAGACTCCAAGAGGATGCTTTGCTTTCAAAATTTGTGAAAATCAAAAGTTTTTCTTTGGTGAGTATAGGTGTGATAATTGTTTTGGCTTTTTTTATTGTCAATAGTACGATTGATGAACCATTAATTTCTCAAGAGATACTCAAAGATAAAATAGAAAATGAGAGGGGTGCACAATATACAGAGGCTTGGAATTTGATAGCGGAGTCTCAGTATTATGGAGGGTATGGTTTTGGATTTGTAGAGAGCTATTTTGCAAATTCAAATATTTTAGGAGTAGGAGAGGGCTCTTCTAGTATTAATAATATCTTTTTAGATATTTGGTTGCAAGGATCTTTCTTTGCAGTGATATATCTATTGATACTCTTTTTCATCTCTTCTAGTAATAAAGTCTTTTTAACTATGCTGCTGCCTCTTTATTTTTTTATTTTTGGTTTAACAAATCCTATTATATCCAGTGATTTTTTTATCTTCATGGGAGTCTCTTATGGAGTGGTGAATTATCTCAATGAAAAAAAGGTACCTTTTTATGAGTCTTGATACAAAAATCTCTGAACGTATAGAGATTTTGAGATTTCCTCTTATCCTCGCTATTGTGTTTATTCATGCATATGCTGCGCAGATTGAATTTTCTGATAATACTGCAATTGGTACAACTGTACCAAGCACTTATTCGACTTGGGTAAGAGATTATATCTCTGATATTTTAGCAAGAGTCAGTGTACCTCTATTTTTTGCGATTTCTGGATTTCTCTTTTTTATCAATTTTGATATGAGTTTGCAAAGCTATATTAAAAAGATAAAATCGAGAATCAAAACATTACTGATCCCTTTTTTAATTTGGAATATCATTATATTTGCATTTTATGCGTTTGCACAAAATTTCTCTTTAACTGCTGATTATTTTACAGGAACCAGACCTTTAGTATTAGATCAAGAGGGATTTAAATTTATGGAGTTATTTTTTGGTTTTGGTACGTTTCCTTATCCTGTGGCTTATCAATTTTGGTTTATAAGAGATTTGATGATATTGGTGTTATTAACACCTATGATTTTTTATTTTTTAAAAAAGACAGCATATTTATATTTAGGTATTATATCAGCTATTTGGGCTTTAGATCTGTTAGAACTTGGCATGGTAGTGATTGATCCTATATCTATTGTTTTTTTTAGCTGGGGTGCATTTTGGGGTATGAAAAAGTATAACTTTTGTTTTATAGACAATCATGCAAAATATATTATGATTTTTTATCTAATATTGAGTCTATTTGATCTTATTACCAAAGAACATATCTATTCAGTTTACATTGAAAATAGTACTATTCTTATAGGGACTATTGCCACTATTGCTCTTACTAAGTATCTTATTAAAATTGATATCTTTAAAAAGTATTTTTTATCAATGGCGCAGTATAGTTTTTTTATTTTTGCTTTTCATGAACCTTTTTTATCTATCATTCGAAAATTATCTTTTAAACTTTTCCACCCTTCTGATGATTTTATGATATTGATACTTTATTTTTTATGTCCGATTATTACGATTATAGTTGCGTTAAAGTTTTATAAAATTTTAGAAAAAATAGTACCGAAATTACTCTATATAAGTGTAGGAGGACGGACATGAAGCGAAAAATAATATTTGTATTGCCACAACTTAAAACAGGTGGTGGATTTCGTGCTATTGTTGCATTATCAAATCTTTTGATAAAAGATTTTTCTGTGCATTTTGTATTGCCAAATAGTGAAGATGACTACTCCTTTTATCTTGATAAAGAGATCAAGATAGAGAAAATTGGAGATAATTTCAGTGGTAAATTAAACAAAATTAGAAATATTTTAGCGATGTTTCAATTTTTAAAAAAGTGCTATCCAAATGAGATTATTGTTACTACAGATCCCATTATCTCATTGGGGTTTATTTTCTATAGATTTAAAAATCTTTTTCGTTATGTTCAAGCTGATGATTATAGGATCTTTGATGACTTGCTTTTACTTAAAAATAGATATTTTCTTATGATCTATAAAATATTGACACAACTTTCTTACAAGCAAAATAGTAATTATTTTTTTAATTCTACCTATACCTATGAGCAGTTTAAAGAGATAAGAGGCTCATATGTTCCTAAAGAGATTGTGCAACCTGCTATTGATCAAAGTGTATTTTTTAATCAAGCACTTAGAGAAGTAAAAGAGAAAAAAAACCTCTGCTTAGTCGCTAGAAAACATCCACTGAAAGGCTTCCAAGATTTTATCGATGTATGGAGTGAAATTAAAAATGTTCCTGAAGTCTCTGAAAAGATAGAAACTATATTTATCATTACACATGATGATTTATTAAATTTTGATATAGAAGATTTTAAATTGATACATCCAAAAAATGATAAAGAGATCGCTCAAGTTTATAACAAAAGTGATATTTTTATCTCAACATCTTGGCAAGAAGGATTTGGATTGCCACCACTAGAAGCTATGGCATGTGGTACGGTACTTTTACTCTCTGACTCTGGTGGGGTTAATGAATATGCTGATAGTGAATATAATTGTTTGATGTATACTCCAAAAAATAAAATTGAACTCAAACAACAGCTTATCAAACTGCTATATGATCCAATACTGATAGAAAAGCTCCAATTAAATACTAAAGAAAGTGCTAGAAAGTTTACTTGGGAATCATCTGTACAACAATTTACGTATGTGATTATGAAGGAATATTTATGAAGAGATTAGCATTTGTTGCAACTGGATATATTAAAAAATACGATGGTGTAAGTGTTTATATTGAAAATTTACTGCGTGCTTTAAAGCAACATCAACAAGTGCAAAATGGTTTTATTTCTATTGATATTTTTGTGGGTAAAAGTGTTGCAACTTTGCTTGAAGAGAGAATTGATATAGACAATTTGATGATACCAACAATCAGTATTATACCTGTGAGTGAAAAAAATATCTTCATAAAAACAGTTGACCTTCAAAGAAAACTTTGGTTTATGCAAAAGTATGATGTCGTATTTATGGCAAATGTGATGCCTATTTTTTTTACAAGAGCTAAATGTGTTAAAGTCATACATGATTTAACAATAAAACAGACTCCTGAACTTTTTTCAAAATTTCGACATTTATATATTGACTTTCTTATCAAGAGTATGATTAGTTTTGATCATGCAATAGGCTATATCTCTGAATCTACCAAACAAGATATCAAAAGGTTTTATAAGGTTGATGATAAAGCGGAGTTTCTCTACGTTCCCAATGGTATTCCCTCTAAAGTTCAAAATTATCCTAAAGTAAGTAGTGCTGAAATTATTCAAAAACATCAGAACAGCCACCTAGAATTTATTGTAGTAGGACGTATTGATAAAGCAAAAGGTTTTGATCGTATTTTAACATTTCTTAAATATTTTGAATTTACTTTAGAACAAAAAGAAGACTTTTCTAAAGTAATAGTACATATCGTTGGAAAACAGACACCTCAGACTAAACAGATATTTAAAGATGCCGATTTTCATAATATAGAGTTAATATTTCATGGTTTTATTGAAGATAAAAAGTTAAATATATTATATAAAAAAAGTCACTTTTCATTTTTTCTATCAAGAAATGAAGGTTATGGTCTTCCTCTTGTAGAGGCAATGTGGTTTGGTGCTATTCCTATTGTTTCGGATATACCAATATTTAATGAAATTCTTGGAAAAGAATACCCTAAGTTTAATGATCAAACAGGTTATGAGTCTTTAGTAAATAAATTTTTACTAAAGACTCATAAGGATAAAGATTTTTTAAAGCATACTATAGATAGACTGGAATTAATAGTAGAGAAAGAGAGTGCTGGATATAACAAAGCAGCACAGAATTTAGTGATTTTTATAAATTCAACAGAATAAGGAGATTTATTTATGCCTAAAAATGTTTTTATATCTGTTGTGTCTCATTCCCAAGAGGATATGGTGATTGAGAATTTTAGTCATTTTCCTAAATTATCTGAGTCTTTCAGTATAAAATTATCTATCATGGATAACACGGGGTCTGAAATATTAAAAAGATTTTGTGAACAAAACGAATTTTTTTACCATCATGATGGACAAAAAAGAGGTTTTGGTGCAAATCACAATAAAATGTTTTCTTTGTTAAATCCACAAGATAATGATATTTTTATCATTTGTAATCCTGATGTGCGTATTCAGCAAGATCAATTAGAGGGTTTATTACAGAGTTTTACAAATTCCAATTATGATATTTCCAGTGTCAAAACATATTTTGATAAAAAGCGTAATCAAGTTGATAATCCCGATAAATATTTTCCTGGATTTTTTAATTTTGCATACTCTTTAGCAACAGATAAAAGATTACACTATGGTTCAAATCTGAAGACACAAAATCCTCAGTGGATTTCGGGAGCTTTTATGGTTTTTAATCAATCTGTATATCGTAGATTAAATGGTTTTGATGAGGAATATTTTATGTATTGTGAGGATATTGATCTGTGTTATCGTGCGCATAAATTGAGTATGAAACTTGGATACAGTGAGGATTATTATATTGAACATGATACGCAGATGGCAAGTAGAGGATTTTTTTCACCAAATATGATGTGGCATATAAGATCTGCTGTCAAGTTTGTAATCAAAAATAGATTTTTTAACCCTTTAGTGATTGCTAAATGATGTATATAAAAATTAAAAAGGAGTATTGATAGATGAAAGCTTTGATTTTAGCAGGTGGATTTGGTACAAGACTTAGTGAAGAGACTGATCTGAAACCCAAACCAATGGTTGAAATTGGTGGTAAGCCTATATTATGGCATATTATGAAGATGTATTCTACATATGGAATTAGTGAATTTATTATACTGCTTGGGTATAAAGGATACTATATCAAAGAGTATTTTGCCAATTATTTTTTGCATCAAAGTAATGTCACAATTGATCTAAAAAATAACAATTTAGAGATTCATAATAATAGTAGTGAACCATGGAAAGTAACGCTACTTGATACAGGTCTGCACACAATGACTGGTGGTAGAATCAAACAAGCAAAAGAGTATGTCAATAATGAAACATTTTTACTAACCTATGGAGATGGTGTATCTGATGTTGATATCAAAAAATCGATAGAATTTCATAGAACACATAAAAAAGCACTCACGATGACTTCCGTTCAACCTGATAGTAGATTTGGGAATTTAAATCTTGGTAGTGGTGATAGAGTAGAAAAGTTTGCTGAAAAAGCAAAAGAGGATAGTCCTTGGATTAATGCTGGTTTTTTTGTTTGTGAGCCTAAAATATTTGATTATATTAGTGATGATCTTCAATGCGTGTTTGAACAAGATCCTTTAGAAAAATTAACAGAAGATGGAGAACTTTTTACCTATAAACATGATGGTTTTTGGCAATGTATGGATACATTGAGAGACAATAAGCAACTTAATAATATGTGGGATGCTAATAAAGCTAAGTGGAAAATATGGAATTAAAAAGTGACTATTTGATTATTGGTGCTGGTATTATTGGCTTAACAATCGCTAAGACTTTAAAGAAAAAATACCCTGATAAACATATCATAGTACTTGAAAAAGAGGTAGATGTAGCATATCATAGTAGTGGTAGAAATAGTGGCGTATTACATGCTGGATTTTACTATACAGCAAACTCTTTGAAAGCAAAATTTACCAAAGACGGTAATCAAATAATGCGTCAATATTGTGAAGATAATAATCTGAAAATAAACAGATGTGCAAAAGTTGTTGTTGCGACTGATCAAGAAGAGTTAGAATCACTTTATGAGTTAGAAAAAAGAGGTCTACAAAATGGAGTCAATGTAAAATTAATTGATGAGAAAGAACTTCAAAAAATAGACCCTAATGTGAAGACTTATCAAAAGGCACTCTATTCTCCAGATACCGCGACAGTTGATCCTGTTGAAATTTGCCAGCAAATCAAAAAAGAGTTGATAGCTGAAGGTGTAGTATTTTATTTTGATGAAGGATATGCCAAAAAACTGGATACACATACAATCTTAAGTACGAAAAATAGAAAATTTTCTGCTCAAAAGATTATTAATTGTGCAGGGCTTTATTCTGATAAGATTGCAAAAGATTTTGAATTTTCTAAAGATTATGCGATTATTCCATTTAAAGGTATTTATTTAAAATATACCAAACCAGATTATCCTATTAAGACAAATATCTATCCAGTACCAAATCTTAAAAATCCTTTTTTGGGGGTACACTATACGATAACTG
>JADGDK010000073.1 GCA_016744895.1 Campylobacterales bacterium
CGTCAAAAGATCTCCTGTCATTTATGATTCAAGCATTTTTAAAAGATTTACAATTTGGAAAATCTATGAGATGGGGAGTTGGAAAAGAGAATTTTATCAGACCTATTCGATGGATAGGATGCCTCTTTGATGGCAAAACTCTTGAGATAGAAGCTTATGGCATGACATCGGAAGCAAAAACTTATGGACATAGAACACACACTTATGAGGCATTAGAATATAATTCTATAGAACAATACAAAGAAAAATTAAAAACACACAGTGTTATTTTAAATCCTCAAAATAGAGAAACACGTATTTTAGAACAGTTTCAAAAAATTGAGAACGATAATACCCTTGAAATTGAATTAGACCAAGATCTCTTAAAAGAAGTTGTAGCTATTACAGAATATCCAACTGCCCTTTTAGGTACATTTGATGAAGCATTTTTACGACTTCCGCCAGAAGTGATTATAGCTTCAATGAAAGAGCATCAAAGATATTTTCCTGTATTTAAAGATGGTAAATTAAGTCGCCATTTTATTGTTGTTTCAAATGCTGATACAGATGACTACAGCCAAATTATCAAAGGAAATGAAAAAGTTCTCTATCCAAGACTCAGTGATGGACTTTTCTTCTATAACAACGATCTGAAAAATGGTCTTCAAAATGATGGTTTGAAAAAGGTCACTTTTATGCAAGGGCTAGGATCAATTTATGATAAAAGTGTTAGAGAAGAAAAAATTGCACAATATCTACTAAATAATGATTTAGAAAAAGAGTCTATGCATAGAGCTGTAATGTACGCTAAAGCAGATCTTTTAAGTGATATGGTATATGAATTTACAGAGCTCCAAGGCATCATGGGATATTACTATGCCAAAGAAGCTGGAGAAGATGATAAAATAGCACTTAGTTTTAAAGAACAGTATCTTCCAGATGGAGAAGATAGTGCATTGCCAAGTAGTGATTTCTCAGCCATCGTTGCAATGTCAAATAAACTAGATTCAATTTTAGCACTCTTTTCATGTGGTAAAATCCCAACAGGTACTAAAGATCCATTTGCTTTGAGACGTGCTGTTTTAGGTATTGTTAAAATTGTAATTGATCGTAGTTTTAAATTTGATATCGGTCAAGACTTGAATGCATTATCAAAATCTTACGAGACAATTGATATGACACTGCTTGAAGGATTCTTTCTTGAAAGAATTTCACACTATTTTGATGCAAATCCATCAGTAATTCAAGCAGTACTTAAAAGTGGAGAACGAGATATAGTTGAGATTTCAAAAAAAATAGAAGCATTAAATTTAGTAGTAGAACAAAAGCATTTTCAAGATTCATTTAGTACTTTTAAAAGAGTAGCAAATATTATTAAGGATATGAAACTTCAAGATACAATCAGTGTTGATAAACAACTTTTTGAAGAAGAAGCAGAAAGAAAACTTTTTGAAGCTTATAATCTTGTGGCTGAAAAAAGCTATCCTACGTATAAAGAGAAACTTGATGCACTATTTGGACTTAAGTCTGAAATTGATCACTTTTTTGATCATGTTATGGTCAATGCAGAAGATGAAAATATTAAAAATAATAGAAAAAATTTAATTGCACTAATTTATCAAAATTTCAAAAATATTGCAGATATTAAAGAGATCACACTCTAATAATAATTGTAAATTCTACTGAATTGCTTTTTCAGTAGAATTTAACTAAAATATCGACCTATCTAATATAATACTGGAGAATTATACTTTATGAAAGACAAAAAATTTATAGCTTTAGGCTTTGCTACTACTATCATAGCATCTGCTCTATTTTTATCATCCTCTTTATTTGCAAAAAGTGACGCGGCATTTTCACAGCAAATTGGTGAAAAAAGGTTAAATGCACTTGCGAAATATACAAAAGTAATACAAACTGTTGAACAATATTATGTAGATGATCAAAATATTTCAGATATCGTGGATAAATCACTTGAAGGGCTATTATCAAATCTTGATGCACACTCTTCATTTATGAATAAAAAGAAATACAAAGATATGAAGATTCAAACTGAGGGTGAATTTGGTGGTCTTGGTATTACCGTAGGTATGAGAGATGGCGCACTTACAGTTATTGCACCGATAGAAGGAACGCCTGCTGATAAATCAGGGATGAAAAGTGAAGATATTATCTTAAAAATTAATGATAAATCAACACTCAATATGACCATTGACGAAGCAGTAGGTATTATGAGAGGTAAACCTGGTACGGATATTGAGCTTACAGTAGTTCGCAAAAAAGAACCTAAACCACTTACCATTAAAATTACTAGAGATATTATTAAAATTGACTCAGTTTATACCAAAAAAATTGAAGATAGCGATATCCTTTATATCAGAGTTACAAGTTTTGATAAAAAAGTAACAGAAGATGTGAAGCAAGCGTTAAGTCAAAATAAGGGAAAAATGAAAGGTCTTATTTTAGATCTTCGAAATAACCCAGGTGGACTTTTAAATCAAGCGGTAGGACTTACTGATCTCTTTGTAGAATCGGGTGCTATTGTATCGCAAAAAGGAAGACTGGAAAGAGAAAATCAAGTTTATAATGCAACGAAAATCGGTACCTATAGTGATATCCCTATTGTTGTACTTATAAACGGAGGTAGTGCAAGTGCAAGTGAAATTGTCAGTGGTGCACTCCAAGATCATAAACGTGCAGTACTTGTAGGGCAAAAAACATTTGGTAAAGGTTCTGTTCAAGTTATTTTACCAATAGGTCAAGAAGAGGCACTAAGAATTACAGTTGCACGCTATTATCTTCCAAATGGACGTACAATTCAAGCAACTGGTGTTGTACCGGACATTGAAGTATATCCAGGTGAAGTTATTGTAGAAAAAGATAATTTTGCGATTAAAGAGAGTGACCTTAAAAAACATTTAGAAGGAAAACTCGAGCAAATTGATGGAAAAAAAGAAAATGATGAGAAAAAAAGTGATGAGAAAAAAAATAAAAAGATAATCACTAAAGAGGATATATTAAAAGATTTACAACTTAAAACTGCGATTGATACGATTAAAGTTTTAACAATTACAAATGGATTTCACTAGGAGACAAAGTGGAAAAGAGAGAATTACTATACGAAGGAAAAGCAAAAAACCTTTGGTTTACAGATGATGAGAACATGCTCATTGCAGAATATAAAGATGACTTAACAGCATTTAATGCAGAAAAAAAAGGTAGTGAACAAGGAACAGGTGCATTAATCTGTAAAATTAGTACAGAGCTTTTTGCACTTTTAGAGTCTAACGGTGTTAAAACACATCTTATTGAGACACTAGATGATACAAACCAATTGGTTAAAAAAGTTGATATTATTGCTATTGAAGTCGTTGTGCGAAATACAGCAACGGGATCTTTAACAAAAAGATTAGGTGTTGAAGATGGTAAAGTATTGCCATTTCCACTTGTAGAGTTTTATCTCAAAGATGATGATCTAGATGATCCAATTATTTGTGAAGATCACTGTATGTTACTAGAACTTGTAGATGATCATGATAAACTTGATTTTTTAAGACAAAAAGGTTTACAAATCAATAGACTTTTAAAAGAGTTTTTTGAGCAAAGAGGTCTCAACCTTATTGATTTTAAAGTAGAATTTGGAATTGATTCAGAAGGTGAAATCATATTGAGTGATGAGATTAGTCCTGATAGTTGTAGATTTTGGGATATTGATAGCGGTGAAAAATTAGATAAAGATCATTTTCGTCAAAATCTTGGAAATGTTAAAGTAGCGTATGAAGAAATACTCAAAAGAATCTTAGGAGATAAATAATGAAAGCAATCGTCAATATCGGATTAAAAGCCGGCGTTTTAGACCCAGCAGGAAAAGCTGTGCATCATGCACTAACATCACTACATTTTGATAATGTTAGCGATGTACGTATTGGAAAACAGATTATTATGAAACTAGAGGGTGATGACGTAAAAAAAGCAGAAGAAGATGTTACAAAAATGTGTGAAGAGCTTTTGGCAAACACAGTTATCGAAGATTATGATATAGAGATCATAAAATGAAAATAGCTGTAGTCGTTTATCCTGGAACAAATTGTGAATACGATACAAAATATGCATATGAGATGTTAAATCAAGATGTAGAACTAATATGGCACAAAGAAGAAAAACTTCCTGAAAATACTGATTTAGTAGTTTTACCTGGTGGGTTTAGCTATGGGGATTCTCTTAGAAGTGGTTCAATTGCTAAATTTTCACCAATTATGAAAGCTGTTATTGAGTATGCCAACGATGGGGGAAAAGTTTTAGGAATTTGTAATGGTTTTCAAATTCTTCTTGAAGCAAATTTACTACCTGGTGCTATGAAGCACAATGAAAATATGCACTTTATCTCAAAGCATCATCACTTAAAAGTTGAAGATAATAACAATGACTTTTTAAAAGAGTTAAAAATAGGAAATGTTGTCAATATCCCTATTGCTCACGGTGAAGGAAATTACTATATTGATCAAAATAATCTTAAAGATCTTTATAGCAATAATCAAGTACTTTTAACATACTGTGATAAAGATGGCAATGAACTCAACCCAAATGGTTCAATAGATTCAATTGCAGGTATTTGTAACCTTGAACGTAATGTATTTGGTTTGATGCCACATCCAGAACGTGCTATGGAGACCTTGCTAGGAAGTGATGATGGTATTAAAATGTTAGAGGGCTTAATTCGTTGAAGTTAAGAACCCTTCTTCTCATAACGCTTTTAGGACTCTTTTCGTTAAATCTTCATGCAAGTTTTTTTGGAAACCTTTTTGAAAAATCTACTCAAGATATCCAAATTACGCAAGAAGATCCGATAATTGAAGAGGAAGTAGTCTATGAGGAAGAGGTTATCTCTGCTGATGATTATATCGATAGTGTTGAAGAACCTACTGATATAGAAGTCTTTTCTGATACCGAAGATAATAACAAAGCATTTGATGAAAATGAAGTCTATACAGATGAAGATGGTGATGAAAATCCTTTTGTAACAGCACAGTCAATTTTTCTCTCATATATTGATAAGCCTGAAAAAATTTATCTCTCTCAACATGCTACAGTTAAAGTAAAAGCAATTGTTACGCATGAAAATATTAACGCCATACAATCTATCTTTTTAAATCAAAAAAATATAACTATACTAAATGAAAATAGTCCATGGAAAAAAATATCTGGTAATAGTTATGAAAATAGTTATATCCTCAAAGCATTTTCAACATCAGCAACTTTACCTGATATCAAAATCACCGCTACACTTGAACATGGAAAAACACAGAGTGAAACATTGAACTCTTATCAGCCAACTATTGTTGCACTTCGTGAAGATAAAGAATTTTGTCTCGTGCTCTCACGTGACTTAACACTTCAAAGTCACCATGAAAAAAAATATGATGAAAAAAGTAATATTGTTGTAATGGAGATTAATGCGAGCTATGCTAATTTAGAGGATTTTCATATTCCTTATGCAATTCGCGATGGTATTGATGAGATAAAATATAGTGGAAATGATCAAACTATTTATTATTTTGCCATTATTCCTAATGATATCAAAGTATTTAAATTTAAATACTTTGATCTTGTAAGTAATAAATACAATATCGTATCATTTCCTATAGTATTACAAGATAGTAGTGTCAGTACACAAACAGACCTTAATCCAGAAGAGAGTCGTTTTGCATTGTATAAAGCTATAGCACTAATTGTCTTGGCTTTTATTGTATTTCTCTTTTATCTTAAAAGTAGAAAATTATACCTATTAATTTTAGCATTAAGTATAGGGGTATTTGTATTTTATATAAGAATGCCAATTAGTAAAATCACATTACAAAAAGATGTAAAACTGAGAATACTTCCAACAAATAATTCTACAGTATTTTATAAAACTGAAGATGCGATACAAGCAGATATATTACTTGAAAAAGATGGATATATAAAAGTACTGTTACCAAATAAAAAAATTGGATGGATAGATGAAGATCTTACAAAAAACTAAAGCAGTCTCAATTTTAATCAATTTTATAATTACAGTTACTGTCGTAATAATCCTTATGGCCCTTTTTAATAAAAATCATTGGAAAATTAGACGTGCTTGGGCAAAACTTCAAGCATGGCTTACGGGTTATGACTTGGAAGTTATTGGAGCACCTGATCCCGATGTACAGATGGTTATCTTAAATCATCAAAGCCTTCTTGATATCATTATAATGGAAGCAACATATCCTAAAAACATTGCTTGGGTAGCCAAAAAAGAGATTGAAGATATGCCATTTTTTGGAAAAGTCATCAGTCTTTCAAAAATGATTGCAATTAATCGCCAAGATAAGAAATCACTTATAAAACTCTTTTCTGACTCTAAAGAGAGACTTGAAGAGGGTAGAGTCATTGCTATATTTCCTGAAGGTACTAGAGGGGATGGAAAAAGTATAGCACCATTTAAAGCAGGTACAAAACTTATCGCTTCAAAACTCAAACTAAAAGTACAACCGATTGTTGTTGTTAATACAAGAAATGTTTTAGATTCACAAAATTTTCTTGCTAAAAGTGGCAAAGTAAAACTTATCTATCTTGATAGCTTTAATGTCAAAGATAATAAAAATTGGTTTGAAGAAGTACAGACACAAATGCAAAAACGTTTGCAAATAGAGTTAAATAAAAATTAAAACCTCTTTATCACTACGACAAGAAAAAGCTTTGGTATAGCTCTTTTACATTCCTTAATTTTCTACAATTTATACTACTTTATAACCTGTATTAAATTCATAAATATATATTGATACTTTAAGTATTACTTTATGTTTTCTTTATATTAAACATATTTTGATAAAATGCCAAAAAATTTTATGGAGAATTATCGTATATGTCAAAACATGAATTTCAAACAGAAGTAACACAACTTTTGGATCTAATGATCCACTCACTTTATTCAAACAAAGAGATCTTTTTAAGAGAACTTATATCAAATGCTTCAGATGCACTTGATAAATTAAATTATCTTAGTATCAGTGATGATAAATACAAAGATTTAAAATATGAATCAAAAATTCAAATTACAACAGATAAAGAGGCAAAAACACTAACCATCAGTGATACTGGTATTGGTATGAGTAAAGATGACTTGGTTAAGAACTTAGGAACTATTGCAAAAAGTGGTACAAAATCATTTGTAGAAAAACTAAGTGGAGATGCTAAAAAAGATTCATCACTTATAGGACAATTTGGTGTTGGATTTTATGCGGCATTTATGGTTGCTTCAAAAGTTGAAGTACAAAGTAAAAAAGCTACTGCAAAAAGTGCACATTCATGGATTAGTGAAGGTGGTGGAGAGTACGAGATCAAAGAGAGCAATAAAGAAGAACATGGAACTTCAATCACACTCTATCTCAAAGAGGATGAAGTTGAATTTTTAGAATCTTTTAGAATTCAATCTATTATCGAAAAATACTCAAATCATATCCCTTTTCCTATTTTCCTAGAGAAAGAGGAAAAAACAGAAGATGATAAAACTGAAATCTCAAATGATCAAATAAATAAAGCTTCGGCACTTTGGAGAGTAAATAAAACAGAGATCAAACCTGAAGAGTATAATGACTTCTATAAAAGTCTCTCTCACGATAGTGAAGATCCAACACTTTACATCCATACAAAAGCAGAAGGAAAAATCGAATATAGTACACTCTTTTATATCCCTAAAACTGCACCAATGGATATGTTCCGTGTAGATTACCAATCAGGTATCAAACTTTATGTAAAACGTGTTTTTATCACTGATGATGATAAAGAGCTTCTTCCTACTTATTTAAGATTTGTTAGAGGTATTATCGATGTTGAAGATTTACCTCTAAATGTTAGTCGTGAACTTTTACAACAAAATGTAATTTTATCATCTGTTAAAAAAGCATCTGTTAAAAAAGTTTTAAGTGAACTTAAAAAACTAAAAAACAAAGACTTTGAAGCGTATAAAAAATTCTATTCAGTATTTGGAAGAGTTTTAAAAGAAGGTATCATGGGTGAATTTGAAAACCGTGATTTACTACTTGATCTTTTACTCTTTAAATCATCTTCAAGAGATGAACTTATCGATTTAGAACAATATAAAGAAGCTATGGGCGAAGATCAAAAAGAGATCTATTATATCACTGGTGAAAGTGCAAATATGCTTAAAAATTCACCACTTATCGAGGGATTTAATGAAAAAGGAATCGAAGTCCTTATCTTAGATGAAGAGGTTGATTCAATTGTCATTCCAAATATTGGTCAATACAAAGAGATTCCATTAGTAGCTGCAAATAGTGCTAATGTGGGAGATAGTGATACAGATACCAAAGCATTAGATGAAAAATTTGCTGAGATTTTAGTAAAGATGAAAGAAGAGCTTAAAGATGAAGTCAAAGATGTCAAAATTTCAACAAGACTGAAAAAATCACCTGCGTGCTTAGTTTATGATAAAGAAGATCCAGACTTTGCAATGCAACAGATGCTAAAACAGATGGGGCAGGGTGACTTACCTCCTGTAAAACCAATCTTAGAGATCAATGCTGATCATGAGATCTTTACAAAAATTGAAGATAAAAAAGATTTTGTTGCTTTAAATAATGTTTCACACATCTTACTTGATCTTGCCAAACTTAGTGAAGGTATGAAACTTGAAGATGGTGCTGATTTTGCAGATAGAGTTAATAAACTACTAACTGGATCACTTTAATCATGAAAGGGATCACTCTAATTCTTTTACTCTCATCTTTTCTGTTTGCAGATGTTATTGAGATTAAAAACTTTGAGAGTGATCTCTTTTCAAAAGATAGAAACAGACTAAAAAAAATAGAGTTTTCACTACTTTTTGATGGTAGAGATCTAAAAGAAAACCGTCACAAAGTAGTTGATGCGCTTAATATAGTAATAAGTAGTTTCTACATTGAAGATCTTTTTACTTCACAAGGAAAAGAACGATTTAAGAGTGTTATCACTAAATATATTAGTAAAAAATATGCTGTTGATATTGATGATATATTTATCCAAAAATTTAGGGTAAAAGATAATATTACAGTAGATGCTTTTATAGATGCACTAAGAGATGAGGGCTTTTGTAGAGAGAAACCAAAATCTTCTAACAAAAGCATAACAGAGAGTTTCGAAGGTATTGAGATAGATAATTAATATTTTGTTATACTTACAAACAAAAAAAATATAGGGAAATTCCGACTCAAAAGTTTTCACTAAAAGTACTACTTTTGTATAGGAATTTTCAAGAAGCTTTGCTTCTTGAAAAGGAGAAATTAATATGAAAATAAGTGGATCACAAATGGTGATTGAAGCTTTGCAAAAAGAGGGCGTTAAAATAGCTTATGGCTACCCTGGCGGAGCTATCATGAACGTATATGATGAAATATACAAAAATAGTTTTAAACATATTTTAACAAGACATGAGCAAGCAGCAATTCACGCAGCTGATGGTTATGCAAGAGCAAGTGGAGAAGTAGGCGTTGCGATTGTTACAAGTGGACCTGGATTTACCAATGCAGTTACGGGATTAGCAACTGCTTTTACAGATTCAATACCAATGGTTGTAATTAGTGGACAAGTACCAATTACAATGATAGGAACTGATGCATTTCAAGAAATTGATGCAGTTGGAATTAGTAGACCTTGCGTAAAACATAACTATCTTGTTAAAGATGTCAAAGATTTGCCACGCATTTTAAAAGAGGCATTTTATATTGCAAAAAGTGGACGACCAGGTCCAGTACACGTTGATATACCAAAAGATGTAACAGCACAAATGGGTGTTTTTGAATATCCAAAAGAGATCTCTTTGAAAACTTATAAGCCTCATTATAAAGGTAGTATCAAACAGATTAAAAAAGCAATTGAAGCTATAAGTCGATCTAAAAAACCAATTTTATATCTAGGTGGAGGCATTATTAGTTCAGGTGCTTCTGATTTAGTTAGAGAATTTGCAAAGATGACAGGTATTCCAGCTGTTGAAACACTAATGGCACGTGGTGTCTTAGGTCATGAGAATCCACTTCTTTTAGGGATGCTTGGAATGCATGGAAACTATGCATCCAACATGGCTATGAGCGAAGCAGATCTTATGATAGCACTTGGGCCAAGATTTGATGACAGGGTTACAGGACGTCTTGATGAATTTGCAAAACATGCAAAAATCATTCATGTAGATATTGATCCTAGTAGTATTGCAAAAATTGTTGATGTTGATTATCCAATCGTTGGAGATTTGTCTAATGTAGTAACTGAAATGATTGACTTAGCAAAAGGGAAGATTGATCCTGAAGCATATGAAGGCTGGAGAGGGCTTTTAAAACGATACAACGAAATTCATCCACTTGGATATAGTGAAAATAGCGATCGTATCAAACCACAATGGGTTATTGAACGTGTAGGAGAACTATTAGGTGAAAAAGCACTTATCTCTACAGATGTTGGACAACACCAAATGTGGGCAGCACAATTTTATCCATTTTCATATCCACGTCAGTGGATCACCAGTGGTGGTTTAGGAACTATGGGCTTTGGTTTTCCAGCAGCGATGGGTGTACATGAAGCATTTCCAGATAAGGTGAGTGTCAACTTTACAGGTGATGGTTCTATTTTGATGAATATTCAAGAGCTTATGACTGCAGTTGAACATAAAATTCCTGTTATCAATATTATATTAAATAATAACTATCTGGGTATGGTACGTCAATGGCAAACATTCTTTTATGATAAAAGATATGCTGAGACTGACTTGAGCATACAACCTGATTTTGTTAAATTGAGTGAAAGTTTTGGTGGTATTGGATATCGCGTTGAGACCAAAGAAGAGTTTGACGCTGCACTTAAAGATGCTGTAGAGAAAAAAACAGTAGCAATGATTGATGTTGTAGTTGACAGGTTAGAAAATGTATTGCCAATGGTTCCAGCTGGTGGAACACTTTATAACATGATGTTAGAATATAAGGAAGAGTCATGAATAGTATCAGAAAAGTAATCTCAGTAATTGTAATTAATGAAGATGGTGTGCTTTCTCGTATTTCAGGTCTTTTTGCCGGTCGTGGTTATAACATCGAATCACTTACAGTGGCACCCATCCCAGAGACTGAATATTCACGATTTACAATTGTAACAAATGGCAGTCCAAGAGTGTTAGAGCAAATTACAAAACAGTTGCATAAACTTATCCCAACATATAAAGTTATTGAGACTCAAGATGTTGTGGAAAAAGAGATGGCATTGGTTAAGATACCATTAGAAGGAAATCTTAGTGGATTAGATGCAATTTTAAAAGGTTATAATGGAATTGTTGCAAACTCAACAGATGACTCATTGATCCTAATGGCTGTTGATGATTCAAATAGAATTTCAAATTTCTTAAAAATCATCAAAAAATTTAAACCTTCAGAAGTAGTAAGAGGCGGTTCTGTCTCAATGGAAAAATCATGAAGTTAAGTGTGTTAGCCAAAGAACTCAATATTGACTATAAAGGAAAAGATTTTGAGGTTTCTTCGATTAACACACTTACAGAGGCATCATCAAACGAAATATCTTTTTTAGATAATAAAAAATATATCGATGCACTTAAAGAGACAAATGCAGGAGCAGTTTTTATAAAAGCTGAATTTGTCTCACTGCTTCCTGATGGAGTTGAAGCAATCATCAGTGAAAATCCTTATCTGAGTATGGCATATGCAAGTAAATACTTTGCATATGCATTGATACGTCCTACTAAAAGTGCCACTATTACAAAAAGTGCTGTGATACAAGAAGGAGTGCATATTGGCAACGGTGTTGTCATAGAAGAAAATGTAACAATTTTTGCAAATACATTTATCGGTGAAGATGTTACGATCTCTGAAGGAAGTATCATTTATCCAAATGTCACCATTTACAACGATACTAAAATCGGTAAAAACTGTACAATTCATGCAAACAGTGTCATTGGAAGTGATGGATTTGGTTATGCTCATACAGCAGATGGTGCACATATCAAGATTTATCACAATGGAAAAGTTGTACTTGAAGACAATGTTGAAATTGGGGCAAATAGTGCAGTAGATCGTGCTGTGTTTGGACAGACTCTTATAAAAGAGGGAACAAAGATTGACAATTTAGTACAAATAGCACACAATGTTGAAATAGGAACAAGAAGCATAATTGTTTCTCAAGTAGGGATATCAGGTTCATCGAAACTTGGACGTAATGTTGTTATGGGTGGACAAAGTGCCACAGCAGGACATCTAGAAATTGGAGATTTTGCAACTATTGCAGCACGTGGTGGTGTAACAAAATCTATCAAAGGTGGTGAAGTATATAGTGGATTCCCACTTATCAAACATAAAGATTGGCTCAAACTTCAAGCCAAAATATCAAAATTTTTTAATAAATAATCAAAAATAAAAGGAAACAAACATGAGTGGACAAAATACACTTTTAAAATCATTTAAATTAGCAGGAACAAAAGAGGGTACAATCTCTGTAGCAAGTATCGAAGAGCCTTATGGCAAAGGTTCACATTCAGTAGTATCAATTGGAATTTCTTTAAAGGGTAATATTGAAGAGCCTGATTGGAAAGCGCATATTCCCTATGAGAACTTGGATGATTTAATTGCCGCTTTAACAGAAGCAAAAGAACAAAGTAAAAATTAAGTTATATTTTAGTAGTATTCGCGACTTAAATTAGACTAATAAAACTAAGGAAAATAGATGAAAAGAACATATCAACCACATAACACACCAAGAAAAAGAACACACGGCTTTAGAGCTAGAATGAAGACTAAAAATGGTCAAAGAGTTATTAACAGAAGAAGAGCTAAGGGTAGAAAAAGATTAGCAGTTTAAAAAACTATCAGAGCTTAAAAAACTCAAAACAGTTTAACTACTTTTATAACAATAGCAAAAGACAACATACAAGTTGTGCTATTGTTTTCTACAAAAAGATGAATCAAAATCAAATAGGTTTTACCGCTAGTAAAAAAATTGGAAATGCCGTAAAGCGTAATTATGCAAAAAGACGCTTACGGGCACTTTTTGCTGAATTTTCAAATAATCTAACAGATGGAACATATATTTTTGTTGCAAAAAAAGATATATTAGATATTGAATATACAAAACTACATAATGAGCTAAATCGTGCTCTTAAAAGGGTAGGGGCATTAGAAAATGTTCAGAAAATTAGTACTTAAATTTTTAGAAATTTATCAAAAATTTTTTACTCTTATTGGTTTTGGTAGCTGTAGATACTATCCTACATGTTCAGAATATGCAAAATGGCAATTTCAAAAAAATAGTATCATTAAAGCATTTTGGTTTTCAACTCTTAGAATATTAAGGTGTAATCAACTCTTTATCGGTGGAATTGACTATCCAATTGTAAAAAAGAACTTAAATTATAAAAAATTTTCTATGTATAACGAAAATAAAAACAGTTTTATTGTAGAATTTTGGCTCGTTCCAAAAGAGGGCGATAAATACTATCTCGTCAGAACATTTCAGAAGGATTAAATATTGATTGACAACATGACACAACAACAGAGAATGCTACTTGCTTTAGTGCTAAGTTTCTTATTTTTTATCGCATATGAGTTTATAATGCCTAAACCACAAAAAGCAATAATAGATCAAAACCATACTTCACAAATGGCAACTCAAGTTAATACTCAAAATACTTCTGCCCCGATATCCAATACAAATAACATTGCTCCACAACAACAAAGT
>JADGDK010000074.1 GCA_016744895.1 Campylobacterales bacterium
ATCTTTTACAGTACCATACAAAGCACCTTTATCCTGTGCATATACAGAACTAAATTCTGTTAACAATAAAAATATTGTAGTAACCGTTAAAAGTATCTTTTTCATAAAAATGAACCTTTTGTTTTTTATATCGACAAAATTACAAATAATTTAAATATTAAGCTTTTTGTAAAACGATTTTAATAAGGATAAGTTTTTTAGTTGGTCTAAATCTTTAATTATAATTTTGCAAGAAGTCTATTGTCTAAAACATGATAGACTTTAAACAAGGAGTTTATTATGAAGTATTTTTTTATAGCGATAAGTACACTATTTTTTATAGGGTGCTCTCCAAAATATAAAGTAGTCAATGAATATGTAATGCCCCAAACTGAATCAGGAAAATCATGTTTAAGTGAGTGCCAAAAGCAATATGGAAGTTGCAAAGAGATCTGTAAGGCCAATTTTGAGATTTGTAAAACGAAAGCACATATACAAGCTCAAGAGAATTTTGAGCGTAAAATGCATAAATATTCTATACTTTTAGAGAACTATTTAGACGATATGGAGATGTATCAGTTAGAGGTAGATTTGATGTACTTTGATGGTTTTTACGGTGGATATGGCAGGTATGGATATAGTGGATATTATTATCCTCGCCGTATGTTTATGATGCATCCAGGATCAATGTATAGACCCGCTAGACCACTTAAACCTAGTTTGACGCAAGAAATACAGCTGGCTGAGATGCAGATGTGTCAAATTGATTGTGGTTGTACTAAAACTTATGATAATTGTTTTGTAGGTTGTGGCGGTAGTGTAAAAGCAAAACAAATTTGTATTGAGAATTGTCCAAGTGAGAGATAATAAATCGATCCTGATTACAGGATGTTCTAGTGGTATAGGTTATCATTGTGCAAAGGCACTTACTGAAAAAGGTTATAGAGTTTTTGCAACGGCTCGAAAATTTGAAGATGTAAAACGACTTCAAGATGAGGGGCTAGAGTCCCTACAGCTTGATTTAGATAATAGTAAGAGTATTCAAAAGGCAGTTGATGAGGTTCTGAGAAGATGTGATGGAAAACTCTATGCACTTTTTAATAATGGCGCATTTGGGCAGCCAGGTGCTGTTGAAGATCTGAGCCGTCACATACTTCGCTCTCAGTTTGAAACCAATGTTTTTGGAACACAAGAACTTACAAATGCAGTACTTCCAGCTATGAGAGCTTGTAAAGAGGGTAGAATCATCCAAAATAGCTCTATTTTAGGATTTGTATCCATACGATATCGTGGTGCTTACAATGCTAGTAAATACGCATTAGAAGGTCTTAGTGACACTTTAAGACTTGAACTTAAGGGTGAGAATATCTTCGTTTCTTTGATCGAGCCAGGACCTATCAAAAGTGATTTTAGAAAAAATGCTTTAGCAAAGTTTTTACAAAATATAGATCGAGAAAATAGTGCGCATTCTAAAGAGTATAAGCAGAAACAAGAAGCTTTAAAGAGTGATGCAGATGTCCCATTTACATTGGATTCTGATGCGGTTTTAAAAGATCTATTACATGCATTGGAATCTAAAAAACCAATGGTGCGATATAGAGTAACAATACCGACAAAATTTTTCGCAGTTCTTAAAAGAGTGCTTAGCTCCAATATGTTAGATATTATTTTAAGAAAAATAGATTAAAAAAACTTTTTAATAAAGAAAAGCTTCATTTTGTTTAGATTAAATATTGTAATATTTTTCTTCAAAAGGAGAATTAATGGACATGTTAGAAGCGAAAAATATGGTAGTTACAGATCAAGATATGGCAGATGCACTTAATAAAACTTTAGAAGAGATCGAAGAATTAAAAACAACTAGAGAAGCAGAATATAAAGTTTTAAAAACAGGCGTATTTTGTAAAAAACTAAATTTAAATGTTGAAGATCTAGAAAAGATGTACCATATGAAAGTTTCTACTTTTCAATAAATGGTAACATCTCTTCAATAGATCTTCTGTTTGAAGCTAATATGGTTCCCTCTTTATCGATAAACCAAAATGAAGGGGCTCCAAAAACTTCAAATTTCTTTGCAAAATTTTCTTCGCTCTCTACAGGATTATTGTCAACAAGAACAGGGTAGTTGATACCTTTGTCTTTTATATAGGGTTTTAGTGCTTCTACATCTAGAGATAGATCTAGTGAATAACTTACGATTTCAATACTCTCATCATCTTTATACTTGTCATAGATTTTTTGTATGTGAGGAAATTCAGCGATACACGGTGGACAGTAACTTGACCAAAATACAACGATAATATTCTTTCCAAGATTTGATTTTACACTCCACTCTTTACCATCGATGGTATGAGCTTTCGCGTCAGGGGCTTTTGTATTGATCCCTTTTGTGGAGGCTGTGTACATTTTATAGTAATATTCAGCATAGGGATATCCGCGATAGAGAATATATAAAGATAGTGCAATTGCTAAAACTGTGAGTACATATTTCATAGAAACCCTTTAGATTTGTGTTTTAAAATTCTGCCATTATCATCAGCAAAATAGATATAACCATGATCGTCAAAAGTGACACCTTCATAAGCAGCATCTTGTAAATTTTTGGTAGAAATAGTCTTTTTATGTTTAAGATCATATTTAATGAGAAGATTTTCACTATCACTGACCATGTAGAGATAACCATTGTGATAACTCAGTCCTGCGATATCTTTATAACCGTGATCTACGATATCATTAATAGTAACTTTTTTCTTTTTTAAAGTATTGATTTTTATAAGTACTGATGGATCTGATTTTGGCCATTTTTTCGTAGATTGGTTTGAGAGATAGATACCATTAGGCGTGATTGTGATACCTTCAAGTCCATTTTTTTTATCCTTTTTTAGCACTTTTACTTTTTTAAAGTTTCGCTTGATGTTGATCTCTTTTTGGATGTTGAGTGTTTTTTGATTGACTATAAGTATGTTATCATCACCCTCTACAGAAAAATATAGTTTACCTTTCTTAGTGTCACACGCTACACCTTCAAGATCATACTTACCCAATCTTTTTTCTCTTAAGATTTTTCCCTCAGTGCTGATCTCAAAAACTTTCCCTTCATCGTGAGCGACAAATAAAGAATTTGTGTTTTTTGCATAGCAGATGCCCGAAGCTTCGGGAATGTGAACAAGTGAGTCATCTGTATGTGAACAAGATGTGAAAAACAAGATTAAAAACAGGGTATAAAAATTCATCTAAGTAATCCTTCAGTTTTAAGAAAATCTAGTATAGCAATATCGAGCATAGTGTAAACTTTGTCAAAACCTTCAAATCCGGGATAATAGTATGGATCAGGTACACAAGCACCCTCAAAACCCCCGTAGTCTCCTATCATGTAGAGGTTTTTAAAGCCTAGCTTCTTCAGATCATTGTAGTTATTTTCATCCATAACAACGACATAATCAAAAAGTGTTTTATCCTCTTGTTTGATCTTTCTTGCTCGAAGTTTACTAATATCAAGATTATTATTTTGAGCTACCTTTATAGAGTTTTCACATGGAGCTTCACCCACATGCCAATCTCCCGTACCAGCAGAGTCTATATAGAGTTTAAGCCCGAAATCTTGGGTAAATTTTTTAGCGATGCCTTCTGCAAGAGGCGACCTACAGATATTTCCAAGACAGACAAAAAGTATCGATTTCAATGCTATTCCTTTTTGAGGTATTTATATGTATAATAGTAAAAAATAGTTATAAAAGTAATAAAATATGAGAGAAAATATAGAAAAAATCTTAAATGTTGCAATCAAAAGTTGCACCCTCATCGCACAAAATAGTACAGCGTATATCTATAATTGTGATGATAAGTATATCGTTAAAGTAAGTGAACATAGCTGGTTACTCTCTCGTGAAGCACAGATGTTGGATTATCTTAAAACCTATTCAAATCTTCCAGTGCCAAATGTGATTAAAAAATTAGAAAATATTCTCATCACTGAATTTATCAAAAACAATGGACAAGGAAAAGAAGATGCAGAGCTTGACGCGGCTGTAAAACTTGCCTCTTTGCATCGTATCCGTGAAGCGCAGTTTGGATTTGCTACTGATACGACTATCGGGATATTTAACCAGCCAAACACTCAAAATGATTCATGGGTTGATTTTTTTAAACGTGAAAGGGTTTTAGAGTTTGCAAATAGATCTTTTGAAGAGGGAAAACTTCCAGATGATCTCTATGTTCGTGTGATTGGGTTTTGTGATGATTTTGACAAATACTTGATCGAACCTAAATCCCCATCGCTACTCCATGGTGATGTATGGAGTGGAAATGTCCTCATCCAAGATGGGATCGTGACAGGATTTATCGATCCTGCGATTTACTTTGGACACCATGAGATGGATTTGGCATTTATCATGATGTTTCAGACGTTTGATGCGCCGTTTTTTCAAAAGTATGGAGAGCTTTATCCTATAGAAGATGGTTTTTTTGAAGAGCGCGCAGATATCTATAATCTCTATCCATACTTAGTCCATGCACGTGCTTTTGGAAAAAATTACCTCCCATATATCGAAAAGACATTAGACAAATATGGATATTAAAAATCTTCAAACACCTCTTTATGTACTAGAGCATCAAAAGCTAGAGCAAAATCTTCATCTATTGGACACTGTACAAAAAGAGAGTGGGGCGAAAATCCTTTTAGCGCTTAAAGGTTTTGCATTTCAAAAGAGTTTTGATCTGGTTGGAAAGTATCTTCATGGCTGTTGTGCCAGTGGGCTACATGAGGCAAAACTAGCCTATGAAGAGATGCAAAAAGAGGTACATACCTATGCGCCTGCTTTTAAAGAGAATGAAATAGATGAAATTATCTCTATCAGTGATCATCTGGTTTTTAACTCTTTTAACCAATGGCAAACATATAGAGAAAAAGCAGTTGGAAAATGTTCATGCGGTCTGCGGGTGAATCCTGAAGTCTCATCAGCTCCTACAGAACTTTATAACCCATGTGCCCCATACAGTCGACTAGGAATTACAAACGTAGAGTTTAGAGAAGATTTACTGGAGGGAATTGATGGACTTCATTTTCACGCACTTTGTGAGCAAGATGCAGATGCACTCGAAGCAGTACTTAAAAGTTTTGAAGCAAAATTTGGTCACTTGATCTCAAAAATGAAATGGATAAATTTTGGGGGAGGACATCATATCACACGAAAAGATTATGATGTTAAAAAGCTCATAACACTTATAAAGGATTTTAAATCCCGTTATGATGTTGAAGTATATTTAGAGCCGGGAGAAGCAGTAGGATGGCAAACAGGTGTGCTTGTGAGTACCGTTCTTGATATCGTACACAATGAAATCGATATCGCTATCTTAGATACCTCTGCTGAAGCACACATGCCTGATACAATCATCATGCCTTATCGTGCAGAGGTGAGAGATGCAGAAGCAAGAGGAGAAAAAGAGTATAGCTATCGTCTGGCTGGAAATACATGTCTTGCAGGAGATATCATGGGGGATTATAGCTTTGACAAACCTCTCAAAGTAGGTGATCAGATCATCTTTGAAGATCAGATACACTACACCATCGTCAAAAATACAACCTTTAATGGCATCAAACTTCCAGACTTAGCAATCCAATATGAAAATGGCACGATAGAAGTTGTAAAAAAGTTTGGTTATCAAGCGTACAAAGAGCGAAATTAAACTCTATAGAGAAACTTCATAACACCCTCTAGCAAAAAATCCAAAGGTTCAAACCGCTCCTCTAAATAATTTTTTCGAGCAGGCTTGTTTAAAATTGCTTGAGTTTGAAATGTGACATCTTTTCCAAAAGTTGGTGCAAAATCCTGAGTTCCTGAGAGTTTTGCCCACTCCATGATCTGTCGAAGCTCTCCAGAATCGAGCCAATACCCACAACTGATACAGCGATCCATGATAACGCCACTTTTTTGTTTGTAGTTTAACCGTGACATCATAGTGCGACACTCTGGACATTTTTTATATTTGACTTCTTTCTCTTTTACGATTGGATTGTCAAGAATTTGACGTACCTTTTCAAAGTCATGTTTGTCATTTTTGATGATCTCTCGTTCCATAATTGCTTCAAGCTCTCCATAGTCAAGAAAGATCCCATGACAGTGTTTACACTGCTCGATATAGAGCTCTTCAGCCTCATCGATCACAAGCATATCAAGAAAAACTTCACAATTTGGACAGACCCGTTCAGTCTCTTTGTGGACTTCATAACGGTGTTTGAGATCAACTTCATTTCTCACGCCGCAGTACGTACATATGATACCATCAAGAGGTCCACCACAGTTTTTGCATTTGTACATGATAAGCCTTTGAAATAGTTTATATTTCTATATCGACAAGTCAAGTTTTCAACTTAAATAAAGCCAACTTTCCTTATAATCCCCGTTCAAATGTCCTGACGCACATTTCTATGTGGCCCGTTCGTCTAACGGTTAGGACTCCGGCCTCTCACGCCGGCAATAGGGGTTCGAATCCCCTACGGGTCACCATACAACGCCTATATTCTGGGCTTACTTCCCAATACTTTTTGATGATTTTTACCTGACTGATGCGCCGGCAATAGGTTTGTATTTTGGCTTGGAAATTGTCCCTTTTTTGGCACAGTTTTAACATAAAGTCAAATAAAGAGTAAAATTCAGTATTTTTTACCAATAATCTTATAAAATAGGATTTTATTAGTTTTTTAACTACCTTTTTTAATATTTTTTTTGATAAAAAGTTTATGTTTATGAACTAAACACTCCAACTCACTTCTATTTATTGTCTCAACATTTGTTTTTGATGCTTCATCATATCCATCAGGAGTAAAATCAGTTGTAGTAATGCAAATCATTCTTTGTGCACCTCTTGTTATAGCGAAGCTGTGAAGTCGTTGAATTGGTGTTGATCCTACATTAGACTTTGTATATCGCTTACATTGCACAATTATAAGATCTCCATTTTTATCATTACATCTAACATCAACACCTCTATCTCCTGAACGACCCGATACAACTACATTTTTATAACCTTCTAGTTTTAATAGATGTGCAACAAATGCTTCAAACTCGTATGGGTCTAGTGATAATAAGTTTGCAATACTACTTGGAATAGCAGGGGTTGGTCTTTTTGTAAAGTATTTACCACCTTCCAATGGTTCAGCATACATATTTAATAAAGAATGAATTGAGTTCTCACCATCCTCCAGAATATCTTTTATAATTCCTCTAGTCCCATTTTCAACAAATTCTGCTACCTTTAATAAAAATTGATCAAAAGTAAATTGATCACTATGTTGAAGTAGTTCCTCTATTACGTATGGGATATATAAGGATACTCTTTCAATATATGGCGTATTGTATATTTCATCTGAATAAGGAGTTAAGGGCTTTGGTAAATATTGATCAAGACCTATAGCCTCGCATACCCTATCAAAGCAGGTATCAAGTATAAACTTCTTTTTTGGTAAATGAAGCTCCAATAAGTCCATTTCCTTAGTTTTGATATGCATTGCAATGTCCCATTGTTTTCGTGTGAACGCCCCAGCTAGTTGATCTTGAATGTTGACTGCAACTTGAAAAGCTATATTGTCTATATCTTCACCATTAATATAAATTCTTCGTTCATCTTCCTTAAGTTTTAAAAATGTCAAAATTAAGTCACTACTAAAAGCGTAATGAGCACTTTGCTGTATTCTCATTGCAGGATCATTATTTGTTAAATCTATTGATAATAAAGGTTCAAATCCATTTTGTCTTGCAAGCAATTTTAATTTATTAAAGTTTTCAATCCATTCTCTAGCAGGAACAGGACGAAAATAAAGAACAAAGAATGAATGTAAATTAAGTACTCTATACGCATGATGAAATAGGCTATCCATATCAGACCACCATTGTTCTTTATCATGCTTATCTGGTCTGGATGGAGAATCTGATACTATAACTTCCTTAGTAAGCCTGGCTTGATCATTTTTCAAATCATAATTCAACCATGGATGATATAATTGTGCACGTTCAAAATATGCATTCCCATCATTCCATGGAGGATCAGTTACTAACAAGTTTATTGATTCTCCTTTTATGTCTGACAAAAAATCTCTATAGTCTTGTGAGCGTATATGTATATTTTGGTAATTGTTTAAATTATAGCCATAGAGTGTATTAACTCTTTTTTTAAATTGCTTTGTTAGTTTATTTAGAATATTTGTTTCTCTTAACTTAACAGGAGGACAATGTAAGTCTTGGCTTTTACTTCTATAGTCTTTATACTTCGCTAATGGTATAATAGATAGCAATACATTTTCTATAAAAACTTTACATGATTGCTCTATTTCTAATAATTGAAGTGATTCCCAAATATATGAGGTGACTACTCTGCTTCTTTTTGGAAAAAGGTTTCTATAAATTAGAAATTTTTTACTTAAATTAATTCTTGAGTTTTCAATCATTGTTGCATCAAAAAGTACATTATCTTCAAGTTCTTCTAATACTTTTTGATCAAAATCATCAAAGTATTTTTCAGTTGCACCACAGCTAGGACATTTATAATCTTTCCCTCTAAATGTTATATTCCGTCCATCAGTCCCTAATCTCTCATGTTGATTTACATTATGATAGGCTAAGGGTTCTCTATCAAAAAACAATGAATCAAGAGGTAATATTTCACCACAGGTACATTTGGTTCTATAGTAATAATCAATTTTGGGTTTAATTTTTTTTATATATTGATCAAAAGTATCTTGTAATAGTTGTTTAGGTGGTAAGGAAAAAGGGGCAAAAGCCATTCTGCAGGTGTATGGTTCATATTCATTTGCATATATCACTCTATTGTTAAAAGCTGATGCATATGCAAAAGTTCCAGAGCCAATAAAGGGGTCACATATAATTTCTCCTTCATTAGTTAAGGTTGAGATAATTGCTTCAGCATGTTTAACTACTTTCCTTCCTTGAAATGGAAATATTTGATCATTATGCGGTACTTTGTTTTCAATTTTAGATAATGTAACAACTAGATTATCAATTAATAATCTAACTTCCTTCTGTTTGTTTTCATTAAGTAACCAATACATTATATAAACCTTGATATGTCATTCAATTTCCATTCTTTACGATCCACTATATCATGAGTGAGATATTCTTTGATGAAAGAGCCAAAACGATGAAAATACGTTTCCTCATTTATATTATCTAGTATGGTTTGCATTTCACAGGAAGGTAAACATTTAGGTATTGCTTCGATCTTTTTACATATAATTATTAAATCACCATCTAAGGTTTTTCCTGGCGAAGTTACTGTTTTCATAGAGCGCCTTTGTTTACTAATTGCTATCACTTCTTCAGTAATACAATTAGATACATGCAAAGCCTTTTTTATTCCACTCCAATGATCTATATTTTTATCTAAATAAAAAAAGATAAAATATCCTCCCACTTTAAGTGATTTTAAAAAAGATACAAAGGATTCCGATAGTCTATTTTCATAACTCTTTGAGTCTTCTTCACGACCAACAGCATTCGTTTTAACGATTTCTTTTGCCCATAATTGCTTAGATATACCCATTGGGCTGATTAAGGACCAATATAGTTCTGAATACTCTATATATGGGGCATGATCTGCATAAGGAGGGTCTGTTACAATCAAATCTACCATAATGTTTATTTTATCAGTAATTTCATTTGCAGCGCATTGAACCAATGCTTGATTAAGATTATGCTGATTTAACTTTTCACTAGCCCAGTGAAGACTTTTTTTAAAGGCTTTATGCCTTCGGGCCAACGCAACTATTGGATTACGTGAAGTAAGTTCTTTTTTTGGTCTCCAATAAGGCCATTGAGAACTAGCTTTTTTATCGCTTAATCTCAACATTGGGATCATTGAAGATAAAAAAATTCTTAGAAAATTTATTTCATTTTCAGTTAACTTACTTTTCTTAATATATGTATGTACATAGTTAATGAATGATTGATTACGTTCAGTAAAGAAGTGAGATGCTTTAACACCCCTATGGATAGCAATTCTAGAGTTTTCAACAAAATTAATCGCAGAGAAATTAATTGGTACAGATAATAATTGATTATTAATTTTACTCATAAACTTATATTCCTTAACAAATTCAATCTTACCCTGTACAGTATTTTTTTTTATTGGTTTAACTTTAGCCTCTAGTGGAATTAACTTAAAATTTCCATCTTTATATTCACCTGACACAGAAAAATATTCACGTTCAATACATTTTTCAGGTATGATTTTGTACAAATCAATTGCATACTTTGTCCAATCATTAACAGCATTATCAAGAACTTCTTGAAACCTTTTTGAATCACTTGCTGAGTTGACAATTGACTCAACTAATAGTTTAGATAGAGGGTTTAGGTCACTACCAATCACTTTTCTATTATTTTTAATTGATGCTAATACTGTTGTTCCAGATCCCATAAATGGGTCTAGGACGATATCACCATCATGAGAAAACGATTTAATAATACTCTCAATAATATTAAGAGGTTTTCGTGCCCAATATGGATGAATTAATCCCGCAGGATAATCATGTTCAGGTTCTAGGTTGTTAATTATATGTTTAAAATTTTTCATTCGATAATAAGAATAAGTATTCAGTAACTTTTTTATGTCGTGCTTGACCCTGACCAGAATGCACTAGATCAAATTCCAAAGTTTTCATGTAAAGATTTTTTGATTGAGCTAATTCATGAATGTACTCATACGATACAAGTGAAGAACTTGCATAGCTAATAGCTAATTTATTTCCATATTTAACACATGAATCACAAAGATCATCAAATGCTTTATACACAAGACTTTTTTTACCAAAATCAGACACTATTCTATTTTCTCGGTACCTTCCTGAAGTTGTTTTTTGCATACGCTTATTATAGGTCAATTCAGGATAATCATATAAAACAAAAGTATCTAATATATGATAATAACGAGAATAGTGTTCTTTAAAATAAGGGGGATCAGCATAAATTACACAAGATTTATTTAATGGTATTTTTTCTAATGCTATCTTAAAATCTAAATTAAGAACTTCACCATATTTTGGTCGATGCAAATATGTAAGTAATTCTAGTTTTTCTATTACTGCATCTATAATACTCAAACTTCTTCGTTTCAAAAGATTAGTGGCATTTCTCTTTGATGATGGCTTAAGGTACTGTGCTAAATGAGTTGTACTTGATACACAATATGTCATTGAAGATATGACACATGCTTCAAGGTGCATTTGCATATTTTTATCTAGTTGATTACTTAATTCTTTTAAATAGTCAATTTCTGCACACTGCTTAACACCAAAGTACGTATTCCTATAATAAGATAGATATAAATTCCAACTTTCATGTTTTTTTATTTCAATTTCATCTTTTTTAAATCCACTGAACAGAGTAGTGCCTTCACAAAAGTTTTTATAATTTGACCAATTAAAGTTGCCATTTTTCATATCTGAAATAAATGATTTTTCAGATAAATAATCATCAAAATAACTTTCTCTAAAATTTGAAAAAAGTTGCTCATCTTTCACTCTTTTTAATATGATAATTATGTTATCAATACCTGTAGTTGAATATTTTAATAAGGAATTTAAAACTGTTGAAGAATATGGTTGAATATCATTTGCAAATACTGTATAACCCTTCTGTTGTGCATGATAGGATACTACACCGGAACCGGCAAATAAGTCAACAAAGTTTGGTAGAACTCCAAAATTGTCTTTTATACCTTCAAGAATTTCATTAACAATTCGACCCTTTCCTCCTAGATATTGCATTGCAAGAGGAGTTTTATTCGATAAATAAATATTTTTATTTATTATATTTTTACTACGAACGGTCATATTTATTTTCTCCTAAACACTTATACGTGAGATTTTATTCTATCATTTTACATATGTTATTGAGTTTAATACGAAGTGGCAATCAATAATCAAGCTATTTTTTGTATCTTCATCAGAAACTTAAAAGAATATGAACAGGTGCAACATTATTAAGCTCAGTCCTAAGAACCTTATAAAACCATAATGCAAATTACCAACATTTTCTTTTTACTCTTCCCCTCCTGACCCAATTTTTGACCCACCATCTCACAACTTTTTGCATAAACCATCGCACTATAAGGCTTCTTGGTAACTCAGTAGCCAAACTATAGAGCCGGCGACACTAAAATTACAGCGAAAGTGAAAACTTTTTTAGTGTACTTTTCTGTTTTCTTATCATTTGCTCCACAAACTTGAATCCCTTTTCCACACCACTTTTATAGTCACTGTTGTACAGTGTTGGGATTAGCTCTTGTTTTTTCTTTTGTATCTGTTTTTCAAATTCAGCTTTGATCGCTTCATATTGACTTAGATAGTCATAGCACAGCTCACTATAAAATTAACTGTCTGTAATATTATGTTATAATCAAAAAAAGTAAAAGGTGATAAATCTATGCCTATAGTTCTCAGAGTAAAGGGCTATCGATTTTTTTTTTTAGTGATGAAGATCTGCCAAGGCATATTCACATCGAAAAAGGTGATAGTTATGTGCGTATAAAGGTTGAAAACTTACAAGTTATAGATAGCTATAAAATCACTACAAAAAGTAGTTGAAGAAAATAGTGAAAAGTTATTAGGAACTGGGGATGAGTATTTCAACACTTGATACATTGATTACAAACGTGACATTTGATGATAAGATCTATATTGCACTTAACAGTGGTGATATTTTGACAATACCATTTGACTATACATCAAGGATTCAAGAGAGTACAGTTTATAGATTGATTGGTGGTAGAGGAATTCATTTCCAAGAGATAGATGAAGATATATCACTCAAAGGGATCATCTTATATAAAATGGAACATGAGTTGATAGCTTCATAAAATTTCGCCAAGTCAAATAATAAGTGCAATTTTTCATCTAAATTTTGGGGTGTAAAAATCTTAGAATAAGTAAACTTTACTATTTAATCCATTTTCGCCAAGTCAATTTGATGGGTTAAACGGGTTATGGGTTTGAAGAAAATAATCCCATTCAATTTTATGTTATAATTCAATATTACAAGATGGGAGTAGTATCGATGTTTAATATTCATGAGCAAAAAGCATATCAGATGCTAGAACAGTATCGTTCAGAGTTAGATAGCTCACAATATAATGATCTAAAGTTTGTAGTTGCAAATCAAGTTTTAGAAGGTTTATATCCTAGTGAGAAAAATTTACAAGATTTGGTAGATGTTATCACAAACAAAAGAACACACCAAGAAGTTTTAAAAGAAATTTTACACAGTTATCAAATAACCAATCTCCCTAATGCATCATAATGATGATTTTGAGGATTACCTTCTCAAGCATAATATATTAAATGTTACCTCTCTAGAGACACTTTACAAACTTGAAAATGATATAACGTATCAAAAGAGTTTAATTTTAAAAAAGAATCCAATACCAGGTGAGTTTGATTATGCACATCTAAAAAAAATACACCATTTTCTTTTCGAAGATATATATGATTTTGCAGGGATGGATCGCTTTGAATTAGGTGTAGAATATTTTGGAAAAGGCAATAGTAAATTTATCTTAGGTAGTGA
>JADGDK010000075.1 GCA_016744895.1 Campylobacterales bacterium
GTTATGAATTAATTGTTACAGACATTAATATGCCGAAGATTGATGGAATTGAGTTTATAAAACAGATTGATTTTAAGTGTGATTTTATCATTATTACTGGAAATGCTACTCTTCATCGTGCTGTGGAATCAATGCGTTTAGGGGTAAAAGATTTTTTAACTAAACCATTTGAAATAGAGACATTAGTTGAAGCCATTAAGCGAAGTGCAGAAGTTGTAAAAGTAGAAACTGAATATGCACGTCGTTATCGCGGTAAAGAGAGAAGAATAGGATTACCAGATACTAGGTCAAATAAAACAGAAAGACGACAGCCTGAAAGTGATAGAAGAAAACATTTTTATGGACATTCTGAAAAATTAGATAATATCTTAAAGCTTATAGCAAAAGCTGCAAAGACTGATGCCTCAGTTATGCTGCTTGGTGATAGTGGTGTTGGTAAAGAGTTATTTGCAAAAGAGGTACATTATAAGTCACCACGATATGCGCAACCGTTTATTCCAATTAATATGGCTGCAATTCCCGATAATCTTTTAGAGAGTGAACTTTTTGGATATGAAAAAGGTGCATTTACAGATGCAACTGCTATGAAAAAAGGCTATTTCGAAATTGCAAATAAAGGAACACTATTTCTTGATGAGATTGGTGAAATGCCCCTGTCTTTACAAGCCAAACTTCTTAGAGTTTTACAAGAGCATGAGGTTTATCGGGTTGGTGGTACAAAAGCAATAAAAATAGACGTTCGTATTGTATCAGCAACCAATGCAAATATCTTAGAACAGATCGAAAACAAAGAGTTTCGTGAAGATCTTTATTATAGACTTAATACAATTCCTGTAAAAGTACCGCCACTTCGTGAACGTAAAGAAGAGATCGAAGATATTGCCAAAGAATCACTTTTTAAAGTGTGTAGAAAATATGATATAACGCATAAAAGTTTGAGTGAAGATGCACTTAAAGCATTATATAATTATAATTGGCCGGGTAATGTCAGAGAATTACTTTCGGTTGTAGAGAGAGCTGCAATTTTAAGTGAGAATGATGTGATTGAAGAGGCAGATCTATTCCTAGAGAGTAGAAAAAGTCACAAAAGTATCAAAGATTTAGAAAAAGAGCTTATAATAGAGCTTTTAAAAGATTTTGACAATGATTTGGATAAAAGTGCGAAAGCACTTGGTGTGAGTCGTACAAATTTTGAGAAAAAAATTGACAAATATAGTATAGAGGTTTAGGATATGAGAAAGTTTAATGTAGCCGTTGTTGGTGCTACTGGGGCAGTAGGTGAAGAGTTTTATGCATTGTTTAAAGAGTATGACTTTCCTATAAATAAGTTAGTACCACTAGCGAGTGCTAGAAGTGTTGGTAAAACAATAGAATATCGTAATCGTGAAGTTCCAGTCCAAGAATTAACAAAAGAGATTTTTGAAAAAGAAGAGATTGATATTGCTTTTTTTAGCGCAGGTGGAAGTATATCCGCTGAGTTTGCTGGATCTGCAGTAGAAGCTGGGGCAGTTGTAATTGACAACACTAGCCATTTTAGAATGGATGAAGATATTCCATTAGTAGTTCCTGAAGTGAACCCTGAAGATATTAGAGAGTGGAGAAACAGAGGAATTATTGCTAATCCAAACTGTTCAACGATTCAGATGGTACAAGCACTTAAAGCAGTAGATAACTTATATGGCATCAAAAGAGTAGATGTAAGTACTTATCAAGCTACTAGTGGTGCTGGAAAAGCGGGTATGGAAGAGCTTGTAAAACAGATGCAAGACTTTTTTGCATTTAAACTTAGTGAAAGTGAATGTAATGCATTTGCACATCAAATTGCGCTTAATGTGATTCCTCATGTGGATGTTCCACAACCAAATGGTTTTACAAAAGAAGAGATGAAGATGGTCAATGAAACACGAAAGATTCTTCATAAAGATATCGAAGTCGCGGCCACTTGTGTAAGAGTACCAGTATTGAGAAGTCATAGTGAATCTATTACGGTAACTTTTGGTGATGATGTAGAAGTTGATGTTGATACAGTAAGAAATGCATTTGCAAATTTTGAAAATTTAGTAGTTGAAGATGATATCGAAAACAATATCTATCCAATGCCAAAAAATGCAACTGATACAGACATGACTTATGTTGGCAGGATAAGAAAAGATATATTTAGAGATAATATCCTACATTTTTGGAATGTGGCTGACCAAGTTAGAGTAGGTGCGGCTACAAATTCCTTGAGAATTGCACAGAAGTGGATTGAGATGGAGGAAGATAATTGTTAAAAACAATAGAAAAGATTTTTGAGAGTGGTCTTTGGAATGGACGACTTTTTATATTATTAGCTGTTATTTTTAGTATGGTTGGAGCGATTATCCTTTTTATCGTTGCAAGTGCTGATATTTATGCTGTAGCAGCAGAGACCATTAGTGTTTATATCAATCATGAGCATCCAGATAATTTTCATGAGATGGTTGTTGGTGGTATCATTGGAGCAGTTGATCTTTATTTGATGGCAGTTGTAATGCTAATCTTTAGTTTTGGTCTATATGAGCTTTTTATTTCCGAAATTGATCAAGCTAAAAATAGTGATGCTTCTAAAGTTTTAGAGATACACTCTCTTGACCAGTTAAAAGACAAACTTGCAAAAGTAATTGTCATGGTTTTAGTAGTGAGTTTTTTTCAAAGAGTGTTACATACTGAATATAATGGCGCATTAGAAATGCTCTATTTTGCTGGTTCGATATTGGCGCTTTCAGTTGGGTTATATTTTTTACATAAAGGTGGGGAACATTAATGGGTAAGATATTTGTAGATGCGTGCTTTGGAAAAGAGACACCGTATACTCCAGTTTGGATGATGAGACAAGCAGGTCGTTATTTACCGGAGTACATGGCTGTGCGAGAAGAAGCTGGAAATTTTTTAAATCTATGTCATAATCCTGTGAAAGCTTGTGAAGTGACACTACAACCTATTGATATTGTAGGTGTTGATGCAGCGATACTTTTTTCTGATATATTAGTCATACCAAATGAAATGGGTATGGATCTTGATTTTATCAAAGGTGAAGGTCCAGTATTTTCTGATCCTGTACGTACAGATGAAGCACTTGATAATTTGATTGGTGGAGAAGAAGCCGCTGACAAGCTGACATATGTTTATGATACATTAAAATTAATTCGTGAAGAGTTAGCAGATGATAAAGCATTAATTGGTTTTACTGGAAGTCCATGGACACTTGCAACTTATATGATTGAAGGGCAGGGGACAAAGACTTATAATATCTGTAAAAAACTGATCTATTCTAATCCTGAATTTATGCATAAACTACTCGCTAAAGTAACTGAAGTCATCAAGTTTTACCTTGAGAAACAGATCGAAGCTGGTGCGGATGTAGTGCAAATTTTTGATTCATGGGCGGCAGCACTTGAAGAGTCAAAATACTTTGAATTTAGTTGGGATTATATGAAAGAAATTGCAGCACATATCAAAGCAAAATATCCTCATATTCCAATCATCATGTTTCCAAAAGGAATCCCAGCATTTCTTGATAAAATAGATGGCGATTTTGATGTATTTGGTGTGGATTGGTCAACTCCAATGGCATTGGTAAAAGAGAAACTTGGAGACAAATATGTACTTCAAGGTAACATGGAACCATGTCGTTTGTATAGTCAAGAGGCAACAAAAGAGTGTGTCGAATCTCTTGCTGAAACTATGAAAGAGGGTCGTCATATTTTTAATTTAGGTCATGGAATTCTTCCTGATGTACCTGTTGAAAATGCAAAATATTTTGTAAAATTGTGTCAAGAAGTTAGTAAACGATAAGTGAATTATACTTTTGGTCCGATAAATTCTAGGCGCTTTGGTCTCTCTCTTGGGATTGACCTAAGCCCTGATAGTAAAAGTTGTAATTTTGATTGTCTGTATTGTGAGTTAGAAGCTGCAAAACCAATAGATAAAATTACAAATCCTCCGTGTATCGAAGATATCATCAAAGATGTACAAAATGCACTTTTAAAAGAACCAAATATAGAAGTGATTACCATTACTTCAAATGGGGAACCAACACTTTATAACGAGCTGGATACTTTAGTAGATGAACTTAACAAAATTAAAGAGGATAAAAAACTTCTTATACTCTCAAATGCATCTTTGATTATTAATCCTAATATCCAAGCTACTTTGCAAAAAATTGATATTGTAAAACTCTCTTTGGACTGTGCGACACAAAAATGTTTCAAGAAAATTGATCGACCTTTAAAAGGTATAGAAGTCAGTGATATTATTGATGGTATTAAAACTTTTTCAAAAAGTTTTATTCATGATTTAATCATTGAAGTTTTGGTTGTTAAAGGTGTTAATGATAAAGAAGAGGAGATGGATGCTCTAAATCTTGTACTAAAAGATATTAATCCATGTCGTATTGATCTTGGAACTATAGATCGACCTCCTGCATTTGATGTACAAGCAGTATCTAGTGAAACATTAAAAAATTTAAGTTCACATTTTATAGGACTTCCCATTTCAATTATTCATAAAGAACAGCCTAAAACGAGAATTGATCTAAGTGAAGAAGCAATAATTCATACCATAAAAAGAAGACCACAGAGTCAATCAGATGTTGATTATCTTTTTAGTGAACACTCAAAACAAAATTTGCAGAAGTTGCTTGATAAAAAAGAAATTTTGAAGCAGAAAATTGCGGGTGTTGTCTTTTATTCTGATATTACTAGACTATCCTCAAAGAGTAAATAAAAGTTTTCAATTCAGTCAATACGCTGTATAATTACATATATCTAAAAAGGGAGAGTTGATGGAATATTATAGTTGGATTTTAGCATTTCATGTAATGAGTTTTGCTTCATGGATGGCGGTGTTATTTTATTTACCAAGACTTTTTATCTATCATGTTGAGCACAAAAGTAATGGTGCTGCATTTACAGATGTGATAGAGATACAAGAGCGTAAACTTTATGAGTTTATCGGGGTACCTGCATTTTGGGCGACACTGATTAGTGGCTTAGTAATGATATTTTTAAATCTTGGGCTTTTTGAGAGTGGGATTTGGCTATATATTAAGTTAATTGCTCTTGTTTTTCTTATTGCTTATCATTATAGTTTGAATGCTATTAGAAAAAAATTACGTGATGAAACATGCACAAAAACTGGAAAACAATTACGATTTTATAATGAAGTACCGACGATTTTAATGATAATAATTGTAATTATGGTGGTTATTAAACCAATTTAACACTTATCTACACTTTTTCGACATTTTTTCATGTTAATATGCTCTTATAAGTTTAATTTAAGGGGCATGTCATGAGAAGAATAATTCTGTTTTTACTGTTATTTATATCTTTTTCTTTTTCCGATTCTGCATTACTTTTGAAAAAAGGTTGGCAGCTTATTGGTTCCACTTCTAAGATAGAAAATATGAGTCTGTTTGAAGCTAAAAATGTTGAGCAAGTTTGGCAATATGATGCTACGGCACAAATATGGAAGGGGTATGCCCCAGATAGCGCTATTCGAAAAAAGATGAGTGATGAGGGATATGCTGAGATATCCTCTTTGGAGAGTTGGCATGGTTTTTGGATCAAGAGTAAAAATGAGTGGGCTTTAACCTTTCCCTCAGATGTCACCAAGCGTGATGAAAATATCACACTGAAAAAAGGTTGGAATCTTATCTCACTTCCCGTGAATACAGTAGTTTCCCCTCATATATTTGATAATTGTACCGTATGGAAATATGCTAAGAAAAATCAATGGGAACTTTTTGAAAAAGAGACAGAAGAAGACTTTCCAATTATTTCTCATATCACTAACAGTGATGGAATATGGGTAAAATCAGAGGAAGAACAAGTTATTTCCGTTGCAACGGACTCTGCAAAACTACGTAATTTTGAAACTGTTTCAGAGATGAATGCATATATCAAAGATATGCTTCTGACAAATGATAGACCCATTTGTGGATATTATCCAATGGTTGGTGGTAGTATGATGGTTGATATGGTCATGGAGGATAGTGCTGGGGTAGAAAATGGAGTTGCAAAAGATACAGTCCAAACAACACCACAGGCAACTGATGCTTCAGGTACCAATGTTCAAGAACAAGGTGTTGATGAGTCAGATATTGTAAAGCATGACAATACAAATATCTTTTATGTGAGTAGAAATCTTAATAATTCTCATGAAATGTATGTAAATATCACAACTTTTGATAACATCGCAAATAATATTCTTAACCCAATAGATAAAATTACAATCAAAGGTTCTGTAGATTCACTTTATCTTGTAGATGAAAAATTGGTAGTGCTCTCAAGATATGGATATGATAACTATAAGCTAATTGAACCAACAGCTCAAGAGCAAATAGCAATAGATCATGGTGGAGATGTTTCTTCAATGATTGTTGATATTTTCAATGTTTCAAATCTTTCTGATATTAAAAAGAGTGCTACTTTTAAAATTAATGGACACTTGAATAACTCTCGTGTTATAGATGGAAAACTTTTTTTAATTACAAATTATTATCCGTATGTTCACAAAGAGTATCCAAAAATTTATGTTACTGTTCCAGAGTGTCAAAACTTTTTTTCATCATCTGTAGCTGAAACAGTAGATAGCTATAGTGATTATAAAACGTATGCAAGATGTTACAACTTACATATCGATGAAAATGGTAAATATTTCAGATATGACTATGATAATCCAACAATTACTTATGAGAGGATTACTCCATATGTACAAAAAAATAGTGAAAATGAAAAAGCACTGATAACTCCAGAAACTTTTTTTGCTCCATATAAAAAAGATCAGGACCCTACGATCACAACAGTAAGTAAGATCGATATTTTAAGTGCAAATCTAGAAAAAACAAGTTCAATATTAGGATATAGTAGTACAGCTTATGCCTCTGGGAAAGCACTATATTTAGTATCCAATAAATATCCTATGTTTTATAACTTTGATAGGTATCAAGAACGTTCTGTTGTTTATAAATTTTCTTTAGATGATACATTGGCATATGAGGCCGCGGGATTTGTCAATGGTCGGGTTTTAAATCAATTTAGTTTGAGTGAACATGAGGATATATTGAGAATTGCCACTACAGAAGGAAACTCATGGCAAAACGATACATTAAATTCACTTTATACACTCAACCAACAAAATGATTCATTACTTATCCATGGCGTATTAAGTGGATTAGGAGAAGAGGGTGAAACGATTCGTTCAGTACGATTTATGGAAAATCGTGGATATGTAGTTACATTTAAACAGACAGATCCATTTTATACAATTGATTTGACAAATGCAAACAATCCTATAAAAGTAGGAGCGTTAAAAATAGATGGTTATTCTTCTTATTTGCATCCCATAGATGAAGATAAGATATTGGGTATTGGTAGAGATGCTACATCTGATGGGCGAGTTACGGGACTTAAAATGGAGCTTTTTGATGTGAGTGATTTTAACAATCCAATTTCTGTAGATACATATAATTTTGGTAATTTATACTCTTATAGTGAAATGGAACATAACCACAAAGCTTTGGCATATAGAGATAGTGACAAGTTGTTTGGATTTGCATATAATTTAGGTAATAGAATCAATAACCTAGGTGTTTTTCAAATCGAAGGCAATAATATCAATGCCTATAATCCATTAACCAGTCCAAATGCAACGCAGTACTATAACAGTTATGAGCGAGGTCTGATTTTTGATGATGCTTCAGGACAAACTTTTGTAGCATATTTTGCAAATGGAAAAATTACTGCTTCAGAATTAGATGATTTAAAATAGGAGAAAAAGATGCGATATATTATAGTTTCAGTTTTATTGTTAGTTTTTATTGGCTGTGGTGGAAGTAGTAATAGTGATGAAAATCCACCTATCTCACCTCAAACTAAAGAGAGTAAAAATATGCCACCTGCAATTCCTAAGATATAAATACTATCATGTGAGCATATTAGAAATTTGGGGAGTGACATGGAGATAGAGTCAAGAGTGTTTTTATTAGCAATTTTAAAGAAAAAAGAGGAAGAGAGTCTTAATGATGTCATTATGATACTTGAAGATTCTGGAGTTTTTAGTTACAAAGAGGGAAAAAAACTTTTAAAAGAGTTAAAAAAAGAAGGTTATGTAGAGGGTGAAGCATTGACTTTCACAGGCCTAGAAAAAGCAAAAGATGCAGAGCTAGAGTTTAAGCTTTAGCTCTAGCTTTTTTTGTGATCATTAGACCTGATAAGACAATTAGTGCAATACCTACAAAAACAAAAATATCTGGCATTTTATCACCTAACAGTGTTCCAAAGAAAATTGCAAAAGGTATATTTGAATAACTTGCAATTCCTATAACTCCTGCATGACTATTGCTATATGCTAAAGTGAGTAACCATTGTGAAATTGTTGCTGTAATACCAATAATAAAAAGTAATCCCCACATTTTATAAGTTGAGGGCATGATAAATGGTGTAATGATAAATTCTAAATTTTGGGGTACATAGTGAAAGTGTGCAAGTATAAATAATAGTATAGGGATAATAAGTCCTACACCCATAAATGATAAAACAATAGTTCTTGAATCATAAATATCTTTAATTTTTCTGATAGTAGTATAAGCCGATGCTGCCAAAAATCCTCCTAAAAGTCCTAAAAAATGGTCTATACCAATTAAAAGTCCAAGAGGTTTTGTAATCATAGCAACACCCAAAAAACCCAAAATCAAAGCAATGATGTTTATAGTTGAGAGTTTTTCACCTAGTAGAAAAAAAGCTAAAATTGCTACAAATAAGGGAGAAGTTTTATTTAATGTGATTGCTTCACCAAGTGGAATAGCTGTAATCGTATAAAAGAAGAGAAACAGTGCTAAAAAACCAAAAAGACCACGATAGAGTAGAAGATATGGCTTACCACCTTTTGATGTTGTTGGGGTATGTTGCAGTGTAAAAAGAATAAAAATAACACCAAAAAGATTTCTAAAAAAGACAATTTCTAAAGCACTTAATTCATCTCCTAGCATCTTTGCCATAGCTCCGTTAGCAGCAGAAAATAGTGCGCTTAAAAACATAAATAGTACGCCTTTGTCAATTGTTCTCATAGAATCCCTTTTTTTAAGATGGGGATTGTATCAAGATGCAGATAAAGAGGAAGAAATATATTAAAAAATTAAATTATTTAAATTAATATTTTTTTATTGGATAAATTGTGGTTTAGGACGATTTTATGTTACAATTAATAAAAATCAAATTCAAAGTGAGATACCAATGAAAATTAACTTCAAGAGAAGTATGTCTATTTTAGCTATTAGTTCTGTATTCTTTTTCCAGGGCTGTGGTGGTGGCGGAGGAGCTAGTACACCTACAACTCCACCTGCAGGAAATGAACCAGTAGGTGGAACTGATGGTAAATATAAGTATGACAGGGTTTCAATAGCAGGAAGCTCTATAACTTGGGGTGCTGGTTATTTAGGTGAAAGTTCTTATGTTGGTGAAGTTGAAAAATATCTTAGAGAAGATGTAGCTGATACTGTAGGTCCAGATGAACTTCCAAATCCTAATGAAATAATTAATGAAATAATGAGTTATCAAGGCAAACTTTACAGATATAATCAGAATACTGAAATTAGTGGATCAATCATTGGAGATAGTATTAGTATCGTATTTGCAAGTTCTGATGTAGATACTGTTGTAGAGATGATTGCTGATGGAAATAGCCTTGGAACTTATACAATTAAAAGTAATGAAAATATCAAACCAGTAAAACGATACCCAGATATTGGTGTAAATAGTTTTAGAGAGACAGATTCAAGATCTGTTAAAGAGTGGACGCTTGGTGACAATAATAATGAAAATCATACATATACACTCAAGGTTAAAGAAGGTTCACTACTGTTAAACTATATCACAAATCATATGTACCATTTTCAAAATGCTGGAATTGGTGGTTATGCTGCATCAACTTTTTTATTAAATGGGACACAAACAACTACCCAAGAAATTAGAGATTTTAATCCAGATCTTTTTCTATTTGAATCTTCAACCAATGACGCACAAACATGGGCAGGTGAAAATGCAAATAGTACAAATAATTGGATTATAGAAAATCCTGTAGATTTTACAATCCCTGCATCAGATCAAATACAATTAGCTAACCCTGTAACTGTCCAAGCTGGTGATGTAGTCGTAATGGGAACTTATAACGGTGATATTAGAAATCTAGCAGTAGGTATAGTAAAGATAAATTCTACTTCTAATATAGTGACATTAACAGAAAATGCACCAACAGATATTGCAACAAAATGTAAGATAAAACGTATTACAACTTGGGAAAATAATGTTAAAGAAGTGATTAGTAGAGTTACTTCCAATGTGAGTAAGAGTGTAGTAGTTGGTATCGGTACTAGTGGTGTACCTAACTATGACCCTACATATACAGTTCCTTATGTGGATGAAGATGGCGTAACGCAAAATGATTTTGTAGCACGAAGACTTATGGGGTATAAAGAAAAAGGAAAAATTTTAGCAGCTGAAAATGGTTGGATGTTTTTTGACTTTTTTGGAAAAATTTTAGAGTTTGAACCAGGAATTGATTCAACTAGTAGTTGGTCAAATGGTGATAATACACATCCAAGAAATGAGGGTTATAGACTCTTTGGTGAAGCTGTTACGGATGTTTTAAAAACTAAATAACTTGATTTTATATCAAAAAGTTATCAAACTTTTTGATATAATCTTTTAATGCACTATACATTACAGTATCCATACTTTTTAATATTACTTCCTCTTGCACTTTGTTTTATATACTGTAAAAAAACTGTAGTCAGTTCATACCTTCCCAAACTAGAATGGATTCCGAAAAAAAGTAGATTCACAAATTTACAAACACTCTTAAAAATAGTAATTTATACTCTTGTAGTTATTGCTTTGTCTTCTCCTATTGGCTACGATGCTATTACACCATCAAAAAAGTATGGAAGAGATATTGTACTGGCACTTGACACAAGTGGGTCGATGAGAGAGAGTGGATTTAGTCAAATTGATGAAGATAAGAGTAAATTTGAACTCTCTTTAGAGATAATGAAAGCTTTTATTGATACAAGATTAAATGATAATATAGGAGTGGTCGCTTTTGGTACATTTGCTTTTTCAGCATCTCCTGTTACTTATGATCATGAGAGTTTAAAAGAGCTATTGTCTATGTTAGAGGTTGAAATAGCTGGAAAAAATACCGCAATTGGAGAAGCTATAGCCCAAAGTATTACAACTTTGAGTTTTGCTGAAGCAGAAAATAAAATTATGATACTTGTTACTGATGGTATCAATAATAGTGGCGCTATATCTGTTAAAGAAGCTGTTTCACAAGCAGTCAAAGAAAATATTAAAATTTATACAATAGGTATTGGAAATAAAAAAGACTTTGATGCGGCACTTTTACAAAAGATAGCTTCTGAAACTTTTGGTAAAAGTTTTGCAGCGCACAATGCAGAGGAATTAAAAGAGGTTTATCAAGAGATAGATATACTTCATCCTAGTAGTATCAGAAGTGAACAGTATCTCAATAAAAAGGTATTTTTTACCTATCCATTAGTTATAGCTGTGTTTTTATTGATGTGGCTTTTGATGCGTTTGGAGGGTAAGTCATGACATTTCTTTATCCTCAGTTTTTGATTCTGTTTTTAGTACTTTTTTGGATAGGACGAAAAAAGAGTAAATATTGGATACTTTATCTCTCTTTTTCACTTATGATAGTTGCCCTTATGCGTCCTGTGATAAGTGGACAAAAAGTTGATGAAACGTTAAATGCTAAAGAGATTATTATTGCTCTAGATGTTTCATACTCTATGAGAGCAGATGATATTAAACCAAGCCGACTTGATAAGGCAAAAGTATTAATCGAACAAATTTTAGTGCATAACAAAAATAATAAATATTCACTTTTTGCATTTACAACAAATCCATTAATTTTATCTCCTTCAACTACAGATCATAAACTCCTTTTATCCGCACTGCATTCTCTAAAAATTGACAATATATTAACTCATGGTACGAATTTTAAAACACTATTTAGTCGTATTTCAAAGATGCAGATTCCTTTGAAAAACCTTCTTCTTTTTACAGATGGAGGGGATTTTTTGATACAAGACGTTCCTAAAGATTTACGTATTTTTGCAGTAGGATTGGCAAGTTCAAAAGGAAGTACTCTTATGGATAGTTATGGAAAAAAGATCAAAGATAGCAATGGAAATTTAGTTATTAGTAGATTAAATCCAAATCTCAAAACCTTGGCAGAAAAAAGTGGTGGTTCTTTTATGAGGTATGATGAGGTAGATGTATCATTGGATTTTGTAGATCAAAGTTTGAAAACACAAAGAACAAAAGTAGGATATTTAGAACTTTTTTGGATCCCTCTTATTTTGGCATTGGTTCTTTTTTTGTTTAGTTTTATTTCCATCCCGAAAAAATTTTTAGCTCTCATTCCTTTTTTGACACTTCATGCTGATGCAGGTTTATTGGATTGGTATCATATCTCACAGGCACAGAAGAGTTATCATAAAGGTTTTTATAAAAAAGCAATAAAAAACTTTGAAAAAATTGAATATATAACGATGCAAAGTCAAATGAATCTTGCAAATAGTTATTATCAAGTTGGGAATTTTAAAAAAGCAAAATCACTTTATGCCTTACTCTCTTCAAGTAATGTGAAATTGAAAAAAGTAATTCTCTATAAACTTGGAAATTGTAATACAAAATTAAAAAAATATGATCAAGCAAGAAGCTATTATCAAAAAGCTTTAGTTTTTGGAAATGATAAAGATATAGTGTATAATCTTAAACTAATAGCTACAAAAAAACAGAAACAACGGAGAGATTTTCCAGCTTTTAAGTGTGAAGATAAAGCTAAAGAAGATACACCACAAGGTTCAAAAAAGCAAAAGAGTGTATCAAAAGGTGGTAAAAAATCGACCAAAACAGGAATGGGAACTAAATCTTCAGGACAGAGTAGTAAAACAAAAAGTAGTTCAAAAAAAATTCAAAATTCAAAATTAACGCGCCCTATGGGGTTTAAAGCGTATGAGCTTATCAATAAAGGATATATTAGTGAAAAAAACCCTTGGTAGTTTGATACTATTTTTAAGTGTGTCTCTTTTTGGTTCTTCTTTAGTAGATTATAATTTAAAAGTGAGCAATTATAGCCCTTTTGTAAAAGAGCCAGTCGAAATTGAAGTTTTAGTATTACAGGTTGATAAAAGTGCGGTTATGTTTTTTGAACTTCAACCTCATAAAAGTACGGATTATGA
>JADGDK010000076.1 GCA_016744895.1 Campylobacterales bacterium
GCTATTGCTTATGCATGGGAGTTTATTACCCAAGTGTTAGAACTTCCTATTGAGAAGCTTTGGGTTACCGTACACGATAGCGATGATGAGGCAGAAGAGCTTTGGAAAAAACATATCGCAGCTGATCGTATCATGAGACTTGGAGATGCTGATAACTTTTGGCAGATGGGTGACACAGGACCGTGTGGACCATGTAGTGAAATTTTTTATGATCAAGGTGCTGAACATTTTAACTCCCAAGAAGACAAAATGGGTGGTGATGGTGATAGATTTTTAGAAATTTGGAATCTTGTTTTTATGCAATATGAGAGAGATGCAAGTGGTACTTTAAACCCACTTCCAAAACCTTCAATCGATACAGGTATGGGGCTAGAACGTGTGATTGCGATCAAAGAGGGTAAGATCAGTAATTATGATACATCACTTTTTATGCCAATCATTAAAGCAGTTTCTTCACTTTCAGGAGTAGCATACAAGTATGATGAAGGTGCCAGCTTTAGAGTGATTGCTGATCATATTCGTGCGGTGACGTTTTTGTTAGCACAAGGTGTGAATTTTGATAAAGAGGGACGTGGTTATGTGCTTCGACGGATTTTACGACGTGCAGTGAGACATGGATATCTTTTAGGTATCAAAGAACCATTTATGTATAAACTTGTAGATACGTTGACTTCAATCATGAGTGATCAATACAGTTACCTGTCGCAAAAAAGTGAAAATGTTAAAGAGCTCATTCGTCTAGAAGAGGAGCGTTTTTTAAAGACGATTGCTTCTGGGTTAGCCCTTTTTGAAGAGGAGCTTGAAAATACAGAAGAGATTTTTAGTGGAGCAGTTGCATTTAAACTTTATGATACGTTTGGATTTCCACTTGATTTGACTGAAGATATGCTTCGTGAAAAGTCACTAGCTGTGGATAGTGCAGAATTTGACCGTTTGATGCTTGAACAAAGAACAAGAGCAAAAGCTTCATGGAAAGGGAGTGGAGATGCTGCTTCTAGTGGAGACTTTAGATCGCTTTTAGAAGAGTTTGGACTCAATACTTTTACAGGATATAAAAATTTAGAACAAGAGTCAAAAGTATTGGCACTTTTGGATGATTCATTTAAGAGTGTTTCTTCATTAGCACAAGATGAGAGTGGATGGGTCTTTTTAGATCAAACACCATTTTATGCTGAGAGTGGTGGACAAGTAGGTGATGCAGGAACTTTAGATGGATATGCGAAGGTTTTGGATACGAAGAAATTTTTTGATTTGAACCTTTCACAAGTAGAAGTAAGTAAAACTCTAAATGTAGGTGATATGGTTAATACAATCGTAGATGATAAAAGATCAGAAATAGCAAGACACCATACAGCTACTCACCTTTTACATTCAGCGCTAAAAGAGATACTTGGAGACCATGTTTCTCAGGCAGGAAGTTTGAATGATCATAAAAGAGTGCGATTTGATTTTTCACATCCAAAAGCAATGACAAGTCAAGAGCTTAGCCAAGTTGAAGATTTTGTAAATAGTGCAGTGGCGAAAGCTATAAATGTCAAAACAGAAGTGATGAGCGTTGATGATGCAAAAAATAGTGGGGCTATGGCACTTTTTGGTGAAAAGTATGGTGATGAAGTACGTGTTGTTTCTGTAAGTGATGTGAGTTTAGAACTTTGTGGTGGAACTCATGTCTCTAATGCTTCAGAAGTAGGCATGTTTTTTATCACCAAAGAGAGTGGTGTGAGTGCAGGAGTGAGACGTATTGAAGCGGTTTGTTCTAAAAGTGCGTTAGCATTAGCAAAAACTTATAGAGCAGATGTAGAGAAAATTTCGCTAGAAGTGAAAAACAAAGATCCGATGCTTGGAATTAAAAGATTTCAAGATGAGATTAAAACACTTAAAGATGAGATCAAAGCCCTTCAAAAAGCAGGTAAAAAAGAGTTAGCATTTGAAAAAGTTGGAGATGTTGATGTTGTAGTTGAACTTGTTGAAGCTGGTGATATCAAAGAGATGATTGATGAATTGAAAAATCAAAAAGAGTCAATAGCGGTGATGTTGTTACAAAAAAAAGGTGATAAAGTGATGCTTGCGGCTGGTGTGAAAAATGCCAATATTAAAGCTGGGGCTTGGATCAAAGCAATTGCACCGATTTTAGGTGGTGGTGGTGGAGGTCGTGATGATTTTGCACAAGCTGGTGGAAAAGATATTACAAAGATCGATGAAGCACTAAATCAGTCAAAAGCGTTTGTAAAAAGTCAACTCTCTTGAGTGAATTCTATTACAACTATGCAGGGATTATTTTACCCTTGCATATCATGAGTACAGTGATTTGGGTAGGTGCGATGATAGGTTATATCGTCTCAACTTATCCCTCAATCAAACAGATACCCAATGAAAAACTTATGATTCGCACCTCTCTAAGGACACTTAGAAGACTTTTTAATTTAATATTAGTTGTTTCTCTTGTTTTAGTTATAACAGGTGTTATTATTGCTATTGGAGCTTCTTATGCGGATCAAGATCCACTCTTGGCTACTATTTTAAGTACAAAAGAGGCATTGTGGATTTTTATGTTTTTTAATACGGTCTTTAGTTTTTATAAAGTGTTACAAGCTAAAAAAAGTTGTTTAGCAAGTGATTCAGGAGCTGCCAAAGATAATGTTCGACTTATCTCACACTATTTGATCGTGATCAATATCTTTTTAGGGGTTATAGCAGCTTATTTTGGGATGATGTTGAGAAGTTAATGAATGCTTTAGGAAAACATATATTGGCAGAGTACAGATCATGTGATGCGTCAATTTTAAATGACATACAAAAAATTGAAAATTTACTTTTAAAAGCAGCAAACAAAGCAGGTGCCTTTGTCATGGGCAGTTCTTTTCATAGATTTGAACCTCAAGGCGTTAGTGGAGTTGTGGTTATCAGTGAAAGTCACTTAGCGATTCATACATGGCCAGAGCTTGGATATGCTGCTGTGGATATTTTTACATGTGGAGATAATGTAACACCTGAAGCATCATTTAAATATTTAGAACAGAGTTTAAAATCACAAGATGCTTCTTTTAAGATGATTATACGAGGAGATAAGACATGATAAGATTGGCTTCTGCTTCGATCTCGCGCGCTACAATTTTAAAAGATTTTGGTGTGGAGTTTATTCAAAAAAGTTGTGATTTTGATGAAGATACGATTGTTGCCTCTACTCCAAAAGAGTTTGTCTATCTTGCAACTTTAGGTAAATATGAAGCGTGTAAAAAAGCATTTGGCACAGATATACCACTTTTAGTTGCAGATACTGTTGTGACTGCTCATGGAAAGATACTTCGAAAAGCACGAGATAGAGAAGATGCTAAACGAATATTAGAACTTCAAAGTGGCAGTGTTACCTCTATCATCACATGTATGATTTATGAATCAAAATCACTCTATTTTTTAGATATTGCAACGACTGACTATTTATTTGAACCTTTTGATGAAGATAATTTAAATGCTTATTTGGATTCAGGTGAGTGGATGGGCAAAGCTGGGGCTTGCATGGTTGAAGGGTTTTGTAAGAAATATATCAAAGAGGTTAGGGGACTTGAGAGTACTGCTATGGGACTAGGTATTGAGAGATTATTGCCATTTATAAAGAAGTGTGATGTACGAAAATGAGTTAAAAGCGATTCATAAATCTAACCGTTATAGAGCGCGTGAAGTTTTTGATGAAGATTTAATTGATTTGGCTTCCAATGATTATTTAGGATTTTCTGAAGATAAAGTGCTTCTTGAAAAGGCATATCAAAGAGTTTTAAATCATCGTAGCCATGCCCCCAAAGCTTCACAACTTGTCAATGGCTATCATCCGATTCACAAAACATTTGAAACCTATCTGTGTGAAATTAATGGTTTTTGTGATGGTATTATTGTGGGTAGTGGTTTTTTAGCAAATTTGTCATTGATAGAAGCGCTTGTACGTAAAAATGATTTGCTAGTCTTGGATGAACTTTACCATGCCAGTGGGATATTGGCATCAAAATTAGTAGATTCTAAAGTGGTCTACTTTAGACATAATGATGCCAAACATTTGGAAGAGATTTTAGATACACATCAATTCCATCGTGCTCAAGTTTGTGTAGAGGGTATTTACTCTATGGATGGAGATATCTTAAATAGGGATATTTTTGATGTGTGTGAACGGGATAATGTATTACTTATTGTTGATGAAGCACATAGTAGTGGTGTTTTGGGTGAAAATCTTTTAGGTGTATTTGATTATTTTAACATTACCCCTAAATCAAACCATATTAAGATGGGTACACTGGGTAAAGCATATGGTAGTTATGGGGCTTTTATTTTAGCCGATGGTGAAATCATTGATTATCTTCAAAACCGTGCTAAAGCGATCATATACGCTACTGCACCTTCAGTGTTTGATACTGCTTTGGCTTATGAGTCAGTGTTAAAAACACAAAATAATAACCTTGAAATCAAGGCAAAAATTGAGTCTTTAAAAGGTCTTATTGATGAGGTTTTTGATATAAAGATGGATGGGATGATTTTAAAGTTAGAGGTAAAAAGTTCTCAAAATGCACTGGATTTGAAAGCTTTTGCAAAGAAAGAAGGTTTTTTAATCGGTGCAATTCGCCCTCCGACAGTAAAGAAAGCTATTGTGAGACTTATTCCACGCATTTGCACAGATATTGATATTTTAAAAAAGTTTTTATGGGAGTTGAAAGATGAAATTTATCGTTCATAAGCTTTTGATAAAAAGTAAAGAAAAAGAGCTTGTCAATATCTCATTTGAGATAAATGACTCTTTTGCTTTGGTAGGACAAAGTGGTAGTGGAAAATCATTAACACTAAAAGCACTTTTAAACATGCTCCCTTCAAATTTAACTTGTGAGAAAAATATAGAATCAGATTTTGAGTTAATTGCGGGAGAAAATATCTCTATAGTGCCTCAAAATCCTTTTACAGCACTCTCGCCACTTACTAAAATTGGAACACAGTTTATGTTAGAGGAGAAAAGAGCAGGGGAGTTTATGAAAATGGTTGATCTTGATGAGGGATTTTTAGCACGTTATCCTTCAGAACTTAGTGGAGGTCAACTCCAACGTGTAATTATTGCTATGGCACTTTCTCGTGATCCTAAATTATTACTTTTAGATGAACCGACTACTGCACTTGATAGCGAAACAAAAGATGGGATATTAGAGCTTATAGTTTCACTTCAAAAAAAGATAGGTTATAAAGTTCTTTTTGTGACACATGATGTGGAGGCAACCAAAGCACTTTGCAAAGAGATTGCTGTTTTAAAAGATGGTATAATCATTGAATCTGGTGGAGTTTCAGAGGTTCTTACAACTCCAAAAAATGCGTATACAAAACAGTTAATCGCATCAAATTTTAAAAATAGAGGAAAGAGAGAGTGAAATACATATTTAGAGCTATAGTGGCACTTTTTATAATTGGCGTTGTATCGGGGCTTTTGGCTTTTGCCTATTATTCAAATGAAATTAAACTTGATGCAGATAAATTAATCAATTATAATCCAGATACAACCACAAGAATATATGATAGGAATGGAGAATTAATTGCTAACCTTTTTAATAAAAAACATAGACTTTATGCACCATTTTCAGAGATCCCACCTAGACTCATAGAAGCACTTGTAGCAATTGAAGATACGACTTTTTTTGAGCATAAGGGTGTCAACTATGAAGCGATATTTCGTGCAGTGATAAAAGATGTAAAAGCGATGAAACTCAAAGAGGGTGCTTCAACGTTGACGCAACAGCTTATAAAAAATACAATTTTAACCAATGAGAAGAAGTTTAAAAGAAAAATTAATGAAGCTATTTTAGCATTAAAGTTAGAGAATAAACTTAGTAAAGAAGAAATTCTAGAACGATATCTAAATGAGATCTATTTTGGACATCGTTACTATGGAGTTAAAACAGCTGCACAGGGTTATTTTAGAAAAGAGCTTAGAGAGTTAAATCTTAAAGAGATAGCTATGCTTGTTGGTTTGCCAAAAGCACCAAGTACTTATGATCCCACAAGACATTTAGATCTAGCCCTTGGTCGCGCTAATACGGTTTTATTTCGTATGAATTCACTTGGTTGGATCACAGATGAGGAGTATCAAAAGTATGAGCAATATCGTCCTACAATTTATGATGATACTTTAACGAAAAATAGAACACCTTATGTCATTGATCAGATACTTAGAGAGTTAGAAGGTGAATATCCAGATATTAAAACTGGTGGGTATAATATTCATACAACTATTGATTTTGAACTTCAAGAGCTTGCAAAAAAATCTCTATATGATGGATATGTAGCGATACTTGAGCGTGGGGAAGAAGCAAAAGAGGAACCTGTGGATTATAGTGATTTAAATGGTGCAATGGTTGTTTTGGAAAATAAAACTGGAGAAGTTTTAGCACTTGTGGGTGGAGTGGACTATAAAACAAGTGCTTATAACAGAGCAATTCAAAGTTTACGACAACCAGGAAGTTCTTTTAAACCTTTTATCTATCAAGTAGCACTTGATGCTGGATATTCACCACAAAGTAAATTGACTGATATATCAAGAACATTTTCTTATGAGGATAAAGATGAAGAAAAAGAGTGGAAGCCAAAAAATTATTCTAAGAATTTTGCCGGAATTTTGACACTGCGACAAGCGTTGGTACATTCAAGAAATTTGGCTACGATTAACTTAGTAAATGAATTGGGTTTAAGTAACATTCATCGAGAAATAAAAAAGATGGGATTTGAAAAGATACCAGCAGATCTCTCTATGAGTCTTGGTACTTTTGGTATATCTCCACTGCATCTTTCAGGTTTTTATACAATGTTTTCAAACTATGGGAAAAAACTGGATCCTATTTTAGTTAAAAAAGTAATTACTAAAGAGGGTGATGAGAAAAACTATACAGCAAAAGAGAGTGTTGTTACCTCTGCTTCACAAGCTTATTTGAGTATTTCAATTTTACGTGATGTTGTAAAAAAGGGAACAGGTAGACGTGCAAGAGTTGAAGGGATAGAACTTGCTGGAAAAACGGGTACATCAAATGACTATAAAGATACTTGGTTTTGTGGATTTTCACCTGAAATTCAAAGTGTAGTGTGGTATGGAAAAGATGATAATAAAGCCATGTATAAAGAGACAGGTGGTAAGGCTGCAGGAAGCGTATTTGGAAGTTTTTTTAAAGAGTATATTAAGATTCATCCAGAGACTAAAAGAGCTTTTGATATACCTGAAGATGTAAGAGTACTTAAAAGTAAAAATGCAACAGAGTATTTTACCCCTATCTCTAAACCACCTAAAAGAGGTAACCAAGAGAGTTCAAGTTCTGATGAAGAACTACTGTTTTAATTGTAAAATTCTTGGTACCAATCTATAAATTCTGAAATCCCCTCTTTGAGTGGAGTTTGGGGTTTATATCCTAGCTCTTTAATTAAGTCACTTGTATCTGCATAAGTGCTATAAACATCTCCTGGTTGCATTTCCATCATGTTCTTTTCTGCCGTTTTTCCAATTTTTTCTTCTAAAGTTTTTATAAAGTCCATAAGTTTTACAGGCGCATTATTCCCAATATTGTAAATTTTATACGGAGTTTCAGTAGTCTGTGGATTGTCTATAACACGCATTATACCTTTTGTGATATCATCAATATAGGTAAAGTCTCTCTCCATCTTTCCATTATTAAAGACATTGATAGGTTTATTATTGATGATTGCTTTTGTAAAAAGAAAAGGAGCCATGTCCGGTCTTCCCCATGGACCATAAACTGTAAAAAATCTTAACCCCGTTGTTGGTAGCTTAAAAAGATGGCTATAGGTATGTGCCATTAATTCATTTGATTTTTTAGTAGCTGCATAGATGGAAATAGGGTGGTCTACATTATGATCTGTACTAAAAGGCTGCTCTTTATTTAATCCATACACGGACGAACTACTAGCATAAGAGAGTGCTTTAATATTATTGTGTCTACAGCACTCTAAAATATTCATAAATCCAACAATATTACTCTGTATATATTCATGAGGGTTTTCTAGTGAGTATCTTACTCCTGCTTGTGCAGCTAAGTTACATACATCTGTAAAATTTTCATCTTTAAACAGTTTTTCAATCTCTGCTCTATCTTCGAGATTTAATTTGATAAATTTGTAGTTAGGATAGATTGTACTCTGAGTGAGTGCTCCATAGGTTATATCTTCTTTTTCAATTCCGGCATCTTTTAATCTTCCATATTTTAGGGCGGTGTCATAGTAGTCATTTATATTGTCAAGACCTACAACTTCATCGCCACGATCAAGTAATTTTTTGGCTAAATTATGTCCTATAAATCCTGCAGTTCCTGTAAGTAAGATTTTTTTTTGTGTCATAAGATTCCTCTATCATTGTTAATTTAGTTCTTCTAAATCAAAATTATATACAAAGCCAAAAGTAGCATATCCAAATTTTTGATCAAATTCATTTTTACTTTTTTCATTATAGAGATATGGGATAACACCATTATATTGCTTTATATAAAACTTACTACCTATATAAAGTAAAAGTTTTTGGTTTAATGCTTTTGAGAATGTTAGATTAAGGATATGATTACTATCTTCTCCACTATCTACATCTCTACTAAAAAGTTTAATATATTCATATCCTGTTTCTATTAGAAACGTTCCTAACTCCAAAGTATATTGAAAGCCACCATTTAGCGCTATCTCATTTCTATCATGCGTAATTCCATCTAATTTAGTATCTATTGATGTATGTTTTAAACCTAAATAAAAGTCTAAAACGCTTGACATAATCCTTGTACCTGCTAATAAACGTATATAAAATGAACTATCACTCATATCGTCCATTTTACTAATTCCTAAACTAGAACCTGTCATTGTTAGATCATTTCCGCTGTTATGAATGAACCCAAAATCTGTAGAGAAAGTATCAATAAATGCGCTGGGATTATGATAGATATTAAGTTTTGTAAAGAGTTCATTTCTTGAATTTTTTAAACTCTGTGATGCATAATCTAAATCTTGATAATTAAAATTATAAAAAAGTGAAATATGTTCATAGAGTCCATAGCCAAGAGTAAGATCAAATCCATTTAAGTTACCTAAACTTCCATGATTAGCCATGGTACCAGACTTACTATCTCTTACATTAAAAAGATCTAGACTATTGCTAATTAAATTATAATTTGCTTTTACAGTTGCTTTACCTTCTGGAAGAGGATAGGAACGAATGTTTTGTGATGTTGGCGATACATCAGTTGCATAGATAGTTGAGAATACAAAAAATAGAAAAAAGATAAGTTTAAACATAATAGCTCCTAAGTATTAAAATGAGAGTTCACTATCTCGTTCATCTGAGTTTTTTATAAACTCTTTGAAAAAGATAAAAAAGATACCAAGAATGATGGAAGTGATAAAGGCAACGATAATTATTAAAGCCCTTTTAGGCCCTGCTTTATCTTTAATATAGGGTACTTTAGGTTTGGTAAGCTGTTTGACCATATAAAATTCCCCAGATTGTGATAAAACCTTTTTTTTGACAAGTGCTGAAAGTAAGTCATTGATATTTGTTTTAAGATCTAAGTTCTTAGCATTTGCAAGTTCTTGTTCATAGTACCGTACTTGTTCATCTATCTCTTTAAGATCAAGTCTCTTGATATAATTACTCATCTCTTTAAGATAGATATTGATTAGCTCTTTAGCTACAAAACGATCTTCAAATTTAGCACTTAGGGTAATGGCACCAGACTCTTTATCTGTTGAAGTAGATAAAATATCTTTAAGTTCTTCATAGGTATCAAATATAATCTCTTCTTCTTTCCGTTCTTCAATATCAGCAGTCAATTTAAAAAAATTATAAATTTCTCTTTTATTTAGAGCAAATACAAAGTGTTTTTCAATATTTTCTAGAGAGAGCATTTGATTAATTTGATATTTTTCAATGATACTTTTGTGAAATGCATAATCTCCTAATAAGTTTTTAAAAAGTCCAGCGATATCAATTCCACCACCACCACCACCTAAATCTATCCCTGCCATTGCAGCCATTGCCGCTGCTCCTCCGCTAATATTTGGTTTGTCATTATTTTTAAGAATTAGCACTGTTGAGGTTGTATAGAGATTTGGTTTTTTTAGTGCATAAAGTAGTGCAAATGAGGTGACCAAAAGTGCAATAATTGCAATTGTAAATTTGTTTTTCCAAATGGTACTAAATAACTCTCTTAGGTCAATTTCATCTTCTTCTATATATTGTGGTTGTTGCATATTTATCTCTTGCATCTAAACCTCTTTACAGTGCGCCGACAGTATGCATCGCTGCTACTGTAAGGGTAAGTTTATAGAAGATATCAGCCACTTCACTTACGACATCTATACCTCTTTGGAACATAAGTTTTTTAGGAATGATAATGACATCACCTTTTTTAACGTGAACCTTGTTTGAAGAGAAAAGGTAACTGCCTATAGTTCCTTTTTGTGCTTCTCCATTTGCATGCATCACATAGATATGATCAGTATCAGCAATCTCAGTTAAACCACCACTTTTAGAGATATAGTCCCTTATACTATCGCCTAGATATACAGATGCCATAGGATTCATTACTTCACCGCTTATGACTACTGTATCATTAAATGATGGTATATAGAGCGTATCTTTATCTTTAAGTGTGAGATCACTTGCTGTACCTGCAAGCCCATTATTTGCATATTTATTGCCACTTTGTTCATATCCTTCACATAAGGCATCTCCATTTTTGCCTTTTTCATCATATCCTAAATTAATCGCTATTCTTCCAATAGGCGTTAATTGTTCTGCTTCTACGATAAGAGACTCCACTGCTTTAATACTTTCAGAGATATTTATATTATTCATAGATTTACTACCAGCGGCTCTTAAACTTGCTAATATAACTTGCTCTTTAAGTTTTGAAAGTTCAACTTTGAGACTCTCTTGTTGTAATTTTGCGATCTCCTCTCTTGTAAAAACAGCACCATATAAAAAAGCATCATTGGTATATCCTCCTGCTCTTTTGATAACAGAAGAGAGTTTCTCTCCACTATGTATGACATAAGTGCCTGGGAATTTTACTTCACCTTTGAGTGTGATTATTTTTCGCTCGTACCAATTTGGAATTCGTCTGATATTAATTTCATCATGGGCTTGTATGAGAAATGATCCTACATCTTTAAGCGCAACATTAAATATCTTCTTTTGTCTCTCATCATTTTCTATATGGTATCTGATGATTTCACACTCTTTTGGATATGCTTTTTCATTAAATCCTCCAGCACTTTCAATAAACTTTTTTAAAGTCATCGCTTCAGCTACTTCATATTTTCCAGGCTTTACTACCTCTCCTGTAAGATATGCTATTTTTGTTGGATTGGTTTCAAAAAAATCAAATAGATAGACCTTATCAAAAGGTTTTAGTTTATGGTTTGGATTTTTTTCATAGTCTATAATATTTACATCAGCTTTATTAAGTTTTACATCATAATTTATAATCTTAACTCGTTTGGTATCAAAAGGGCCTTTTATCCCAGCGGCATAAATAAGATCTTTCAACGTCATTCCCTCTGTATAAAGCTGTTTCCCCTCTTGCATTAGTAAGGTTTGTGTTATATTGACATCCTCAATCTCTTTTTCAGTAAAAGCTTGTGAAATAGTAACAAATTGGTTAAGTTCTGTATCAAGTTTATTATAAATATAGAGGGTATCTCTGTTAAGAAGTGTAAAATCCTCTGCTCCTTCTAAAATATTTGAAAGGTTTACATTAATCATTTGTGGTGTAAGATCCTCTCCAACTCTTTTGACAACTGCATAGTCAAGTAGCGTATTTTCTAAAAAGAGAGTATTTAATTTACCATTTCTAAGTTCTTTTTTAAGTAGTTGTGAAAGTTGGATTGAATCTGTGTTGATTTCACGTTTCCCTTCAGTGATTACATTTCCAACTATCTCTATATATCTCTCATTTGTAGTACCCATCTCTCCAACATAAATTTCATCTCCATCTTTGAGTCTAAAACGGCTTGCTTCAGCTCGTGTGATTTTATGATATTTAATAGCTCTGTTATGATCATATCTTTTAATATAAATTTTAAGTCCATCGGCTTGACTTTTCATACCACCTGCAATTTTTAAAATTTTGGCTAATGACTCACCTCTTTCTATCTCAAAAATAGCCTCTTTATTTACAGCCCCTTCTAAATGCACAAGACCATAAGCACGTGGAACGTGTATAGTATCATTGGGTTGTAACACAATGTCTCCATGATCAAGTCCTAGACTCAATAGATGATAATAATCTATTGTTGCTATAGTTTGACCATTACGTTTTATTTGTATATTTCGTACTGATCCTACATCAGCAACACCTTGTGCTTCTATAAGAATATCTTTGACGCTAGAGATAGAACTCGTATTAAAAATACCAGGTGTTTGTACAAAACCTGTCAAAGTGACTTGAGCTGTTGAGTATGCATTTAAATCCACTACAACATCACTATTTTTATAGGAGCTTGAGAGGTAGTTTGTCAGAAGTTCTTTAACTTCTGCATATTGTTCTCCTGCAACTTTTACAGGTCCAATTTCAGGAATATTGATATTTCCTTGATTATTAACTTTTAAAGCATGTTGTTGATTGCTTGCACCATACACCCAAAACGTGATAGTATCACCGCGATTTATAATGTAGTTAGATGGGGCATTGATACTAGTCTGTGAAATTTTATTTTTATTTTTAAAAAACTCTTTTGAAAATCTTGTAAGTTTTTTATGCTTTCTTGTATCATTTTTAGACTTGATACGATAGAGCTCTTCATCATTTGATTTATACTCTTGCGGAGCAAGTCTTGACATTGTATCAATTTTTATATCTTGTTGTAATATTTTGTCCTCTTCATCAGATAAAGAGCTTTCTACTTCAGAAGTCTCCGATGTAGGTTCAATATTATTTTCGATAGGTTCACTTTTTTGCATAGAATCACTGTATGTACCTTCATCAATTAATCCTTTTTGCTGTTTTTGCATCAGCTCTTTTGCTTTTGGTGTATTTAAAAGAGAAGGATTTTTAGTAACCATCGCTTTAGCTTGTTGTATTTGAGCTGCCGAAAAAGCACCGTATAGTGTGGATGCTGTTAACAATATTATAAAGATGCTAGATGATAATCTCATACTTTTGATAAACCCTTGTCTGTTATTGATACTAGATTCTAGTGTTATATGTTTTACATATCTAGAAAAATACCAGATTAGTAAACATAGTTAAGAACGCTA
>JADGDK010000077.1 GCA_016744895.1 Campylobacterales bacterium
CTATAATATAGTATAGAAAAAAGAGCTAAAAGTGATTTTAAATGTATAAATTGAAAATTTTTCTACTGGCCTTTTTTTTGACAGTACAAAATATATACGCAGTTGAAATTGGAATTAAATCTGTTCATTCAAAGAGTTATTCTATTCAGGTGGGTGCATTCAAAAATATGTCAAATATTCAGAAAATTAAAGAGAAACTTTTTGAATATGAAATTTATCTAGAACCTTATAAAAACTTACATCGTGTACATGTTGTAAATATTATAACTCCAGTACTAAAAGAGACTTTAACTAAAATACGAAAAATTTATCCTAAAGCATTTATTTCAAAGCGTCCAATTTCAAATAGTATACCAATGAAAACAAAACAAAAAATCTTTGATAAAATTAATAAATCATTTAAACCTTCAGGTAATATAATAGAAGAGATTAAACAATATGAGCCAAGTCTTGACTCTAATACTATCTTGAAAACAAGAAAATCTTTCTTATAACTTCATAAAGCTTTTAAATTGTATCTGTAGTTAGGGCAATTTTAAAGTTAATTTAAAGTAAAATCCCTCAAATTATAACATAAGGATAAAATGTATGGCAATAACTGTATATTACGATAAAGATTGTGATTTAAGTATCATAAAAAGTAAAAAAGTAGCAATGATTGGTTTTGGTTCACAAGGACATGCACACGCTGAAAATTTAAGAGATAGTGGTGTTGAAGTTATCGTTGGTTTAAAAGAGGGCGGAAACTCTTGGAATAAAGCAGCTGCAAAAGATTTTAAAGTAATGAATGTTGCTGATGCGACTAAAGAAGCTGATGTTATTATGATCCTTCTTCCTGATGAAGTTCAAGCAGATGTTTATGCAAATGAAATTGAGCCAAACTTAAGTGCTGGTGATACAATTGCATTTGGTCATGGTTTTAATATTCATTATGGACAAATTATTCCAAAAGAGGGTGTAAACTGTATCATGGTAGCTCCAAAAGCACCAGGACATACTGTAAGAAGTGAGTTTGTAAAAGGTGGAGGAATTCCAGATCTTATCGCAATAAGCCAAGATGCAACAGGTGATGCACAAGCTTTAGCACTTTCATATGCTAGTGCAATTGGTGGCGGTAGAACAGCGATTATCGAAACAACTTTCAAAGACGAAACTGAAACGGATCTTTTTGGAGAGCAAGCGGTACTTTGTGGTGGTGCAACAGCATTAGTACAAGCTGGATTTGAAACATTAACTGAAGCTGGATATGCACCAGAATTAGCATATTTTGAGTGTCTACATGAGTTAAAACTTATCGTTGACTTGATGTTTGAAGGTGGAATTGCTGATATGAGATACTCTATTTCAAATACTGCTGAGTATGGTGATTATGTGAGTGGAAAAAGAGTTATCACTGATGAGAGCAAAAAAGCGATGAAAGATATCTTAACTGAGATTCAAGATGGTAGATTTGCTAAAGATTTCGTATTAGAGAGAAAAGCAGGATATGCAAGAATGAATGCGGAGAGAGCAAACTCAAGAGCATCGTTGATTGAGAAAACTGGACGTGATCTGAGAGAGATGATGCCTTGGATTTCAGCTAACAAGATTATTGACCAAGATAAGAACTAAAGAGGTTTTATATGGGTGAAGTCATAACCGTTACTTCCGGAAAAGGGGGAGTTGGAAAATCAACACTATCGGCAAATCTATCTGTAGGTTTGTCTGAACTTGGAAAAAAAGTTGTAGTGATTGATTTTGATATTGGACTTAGAAATCTAGATATGATTTTAGGTCTAGAAAATAGGATTGTATATGATGTTATAGATGTCATGGAAGGAAGATGTAATCTTTCTCAGGCACTTATAAATGATAAGAAGTCTAAAAATCTCTATTTTTTACCAGCTTCTCAAACCAGTGATAAAGATATTTTAGATCGTAATAAAGTGAAAATTTTACTTGAAGATTTAAAAAAAGATTTTGACATGATTGTTATTGACTCACCCGCCGGAATTGAGAGTGGCTTTGAACACTCTATCTTTTTGGCAGATCGTGCATTGATCGTTTCAACACCTGATGTAAGTGCGGTTAGAGATGCTGATAGAGTTATTGGAATTATTGATGCTAAAAGTGAAAAAGCAAAAAATGGTGAAGAAGTTCAAAAGCACGTCGTTATAAATAGATTAAATCCAGAGATGGTAGATAGCGGAAATATGTTAGGTGTTGAAGATGTTTTAAATATTTTAGCATTACCACTTATTGGAGTCATTCCAGATGATTCAAAGATTATCACCTCTACAAATAAAGGTGAACCAATCTATTATGACAATGAATCAGAAGCTGCTGAAGCTTATCGTCGTATAGCAAAACGTGTAATCGGTGAAGACGTACCATTTTTAGAACTTAAAGGTAAAAAAGGTTTCTTTAAAAGGTTGTTTGGATGACTCTATTTGAGAGAATTTTTGGAAAAAAGAAAGAAAATTCTGCAAATATTGCCAAAGACCGCTTGACCTTGATGCTTGCACATGAGAGAGCTGATTGTGCTGTACCTTATTTGGATGATCTTAAGAATGAACTTCTTGCCGTTGTTAAAAAATATACAAAAACTGGTGATGTTAATATCAAAACTGAGCAAAACCAGAATGTTGATATGTTAGAAATAGAGATACAGTTAGGTTAATGCTATTTCTGTCAATAGGGGATACCCTTAATGGGTAAAACCCAATTTATTAAAGCTGTATCCATTACTTTTGGTGTATTGGGTGCAACATTTGTTGGTATAGAATTTTTAAAAAAATCTATACAAGCAGAGGATATTAATCTTACTATTAAAGAAAATAATAAAACTAAATATAATAAGATGAAAGTTGCTGGCATTTCAAAGTATAACAGTTTTGAAGAAAATAAAACATTGGATAGAGCGTATCAAAGTGTAGCATCACAAATAGAAGCTTTTATAAAGAGACAAAAATCTAAAGATATTAATAAAACTAAACTGAACGAAACTAATATATCAAAAAGTGAAATCAATACTACTAAAACAGATCAAAATTTACCTGATATCAACATTACAGTTGTAAAAAAAACTCAAATTAAAAATGTAAAACCTAAAAATAGTGCTATGGATTTACCAAAATTAGCAATTATTATGGATGATATTGGTTTTTATGAAGAGATACAAAGAATTAAGAAAATTCCATTTGCAATTACCCCTTCTATATTTCCACCTAATGAACACTATCAGGGAACACCTGATATAGCTAAAGAGTTTAAGCATTACATGGTGCATTTTCCGATGGAAGCTTATAAATATAAAAATATCAAAGAAGAAGCTATTAAAGTTTCAGATAAATTAGAAGTTATAGAGAACAAAGTAAAATTGATGCAAGAAAATTTTCCTAATGCAATTGCGATTAATAATCATACGGGAAGTAAATATACGTGTAATTTTGATGCAATGGAACAATTTTTTTCTGTTTTAAATAGATATGATATTAACTTTATTGACAGTCGTACTTCAAGTGGATCACAATGTCAAGAAGTAGGAAAATTACTCAATAAAAAAGTTTTGCAACGAGATGTTTTTTTGGATAATCGTGCAGATATCATCTATATCAAAAATCAGTTAAAAGAGGCAGTAAAACTCGCTAAGAAAAATGGAAAAGCGATAGCAATATGCCATCCTAAAGATATGACATTTGAAGCATTGATGAGTTGTGAGAGTATTCTTGAAGGTGTAGAAGTTGTTTATGTTAATGAGCTTTTATGACTGAAGAAATTAATTTTGATATAGAAACATTTTCAATTTTAAAAAAGCCTCCAAAGACTCTTTTTGGTATTGGAAATAGTAGACTTCTTGAAACCAAAATGGTTTCTATAGTAGGGACTAGAAGACCTATTTCATATACTAAAGAACAGACTATGAGACTTTCATCTTCTTTTGCTTCTATTGGGTATACGGTTGTTAGTGGTGCAGCAATGGGTGTGGATGCATTAGCCCATCGTGGAGCATTGCCAAATACAATTGCTGTAATGGCAAATTCATTAGATATTATTTATCCTAAAGTAAATCAAAAGCTTATTAGTGAAATCTATCAAAAAGGGTTAGCCCTTAGTGAATATCCTGATACGACAAAAGCTACACGATATAGTTTTGTGATTCGAAATCGTTTAGTTGTTGCACTTGGTGAAGTTTTGATTATCACAGAAGCTGATTTGAATAGTGGTACGATGCGAAGTGCTGAAATTGCTCAAGAGTTAGGAAAAGAGATCTTTGTATTGCCTCATCGTCTGGGTGAAAGTAAGGGAACGCAAAAGTTATTAGAAGATGGAGATGCAAAACTTATCACAGATATGGATCAATTTATCAGTAGATTTGGTAAAGTGCAAGAAATACAAAATGATGAACAAGCTTATTTTAAAGCTATTCCAACTTTACAAGAGGCACTTGTTCGTTTTGGTGATAAACTTTATGAGTATGAATTAGAGGGTAAAGTAGAGATTAAAAATTTAAAGGTTTATTGGTGTCAAAAATAGCTTCATTAGATATAGGACTTAAACGTATAGGGTGTGCGATCTGTTTTAATGAAAAAATTGTAATGCCTCAAAATGCAATACTTCGAAAAAATAGAAATCAAGCCGCTCGTGATGTTGATAGCTTTTTAAAAGAGTATGAAATAGATATTTTAGTAGTAGGGCTTCCAAAAGGTGGAGAGAGTAGTGATGAGATGCAAAGACGCATTGAACATTTTATCTCATTGCTAGAGTATGACAAAACACTTTTTTATCAAGATGAGTATGGTAGTTCTTATGAGGCTAAGGAACTTATGAAAGGTGTTGTTAAACAAAAACGTGATGGAAAACTTGACTCTATGGCTGCAAAAATTATTTTAGATCGATGGCTAGAATTTAATCGATAAGTTCCTCATAAGGTAAATAAAAATATAATTATTTGAATTTTAATAACATAAAATTATTACAAAGGAAACTTATGAAAAATTACTTTATGGGAAGTCTTACATTAGTACTACTATTAGTTGGATGTGGTAGTGATGGTGGTAGCTGTTGCAGTGGTGATAGCGATGAACTTCTTGCTACAAAAGGTGAAGAACTCCAACCAAAACTGCCAACGGCAGTCATTAATAGAGATATTGTTTCAGATGTTTCTGTTTCACAAAGTGAGTCACAAGATGATGTAGGTGGTGACGTATTTCAAGTGCCTCAATCTAATATTATCAATGAGTATACTATAACTTTTGATTGTAAAAATAGTTTCGACAATGATGCTTTTGATACTAATGAGAATAATCAATCTATCGAAAGATGTGATTGGAATATTACTAGACCAGACAATTGTCCAGGTATGAGTCTGTTTTCAGGAGAATCTGTAGCGCTTAACTGTACAGATACGCCAGATATCAATGATACTGTTTTTGTAAAACTAACTGTTATTGATAATGAAAATCAAACTAATGAGACAAATACAACCGTTATTTATTAATACAACGCAGGGTGATTATCCCTGCATAAGAGATACTATTTAAAAACAGTATCATAGAGATCTTGGTTGAAACCAACGATAACTTTCCCATTATATTCAATAACTGGTCTTTTAATCAATAAATTTTCCTTAGCAAGCCAATTAGCTTTTTCATTATCATTTAATCCAAGTTCTTTAAGTTTGAGGGTTCGATAAGTGGTACTACGTGCATTAAAAAGTGTATCAATGCTTTGCTGTTTTAACCAATTTAAAATTTCACCTTCACCAACAGGTGTCACTTTAAAATCTACAAAATCATACTCCAATTCTGCATTTTTCATATATTTAAGTGCTTTTTTAACACTGTCACAATTTTTTATTCCGTAGATAGTCATGATATAATCCTTTAAAAAAAGGGATTATATCATGTTAGTGATATTGAAAATCATAGGTGCGATTATTACGATTTATCTTATCTTTATGCTCGTAAAAGAGTTGATAAAAATTGTTAAAGAGAGTGATGAGTATGATGATAAAATTGATTTACCCTAAACAATTAACATCGCATCACCATAAGAGTAAAATTGGTAATTGTTTTTTATTGCTTCATCATAAAGATCAAGTGTTTTTTGAATTCCTACAAAACTAGCCACTAGCATCAAAAGTGTAGATTTTGGAAGATGAAAATTTGTCAAAAGGTAATTGACTCTCATCGGTCTATTTTGAGGATGTAAAAAGAGGTCAGATTCTCCCTCAGTTTTGTTTTCTCTTGCGTAATACTCTATCGTTCGAGTGACTGTAGTACCTACCGCTAAAATCTTTTTTGGCGAGTCTATAATCTCTTGTGCACTTGAGGGAATATTGTAAAATTCTTTATGCATGATATGTTCATTGATATCTTGATGTTCAACAGGTTTAAATGTTCCCGCTCCCACATGAAGTGTTACAAATGCACTTTGATGTTTGGCTTGAATCTTTTTTAAAAGCTCTGGGGTAAAGTGTAAAGAAGCCGTTGGTGCTGCTACAGCTCCGATATTTTTAGCAAAAAGTGTTTGATAGTTTTGTACATCTTCTTTGTTATCTTCTCTCTTAATGTATGGAGGGAGTGGTATATGTCCAATAGTTTCTAAAATTTGATTTAGCATTTCAAAATCAAGTTTTTGATCAAGTTGGTAAAATGTAACAACTCTTGTTCCATCTTCATGTAGTTTCACTACCTCTGCACTCAAACTTTGATCAAAAAGGAGTTTGGTTCCAACCTTGACACGACCTCTAATATAGACTAAAAATTGATTATCTTGCATGGGATTGTTGATGAGAAGTTCTACTTTTCCTCCACTTTTTTTTACGCCATAGAGTCTTGCTTTGATGACTTTAGTATCATTTAAAATGATCGCAGTATCTTTAGGTATAAATTGTTCAATATCTCTAAAGATTGCATGGGTAATTGTCTGTGTTTTGCGTTCATATACTAAAAGTTTTGCGCTATCTTTAGGATTGGCAGGCTGTGTTGCTATGAGTGATTCAGGTAGATCATAATCATATGAATCTACCCGAAGTGGATCTAAATTATTCAGAGTCTTCTTCTGTTTCTGCTTTTGCAGGATTAATTTTTTTAGCGATAAGGATAGAGAGACCATAAAGCAGTATCATTGGTCCAGCCATCAAAAACTGTGTTAAAAGATCAGGTGGTGTTAAAAGTGCTGCGATTAAAAAGATTAAAACAAGTGCATACCTAAAAAATCCGATAAGTGTTTGATCGGTTACAAGACCCATAGCAGCAAGAAAAAATGTAATGACAGGAAGTTCAAAAGCCAATCCAAAACCAAGAAGAAGTTTAGTAAAAAAGCTGACGTAATCACCGATACTAGGAAGTGCTGTAAAGAGTTGTGCTCCAAAGTTGATTAAAAAATCAAATCCGAAAGGAATTACAACATAGTAACAAAATGCAGCTCCTATCAAAAACATAACCGTAGCACCTGTGACAAATGGAATAACCATTTTTTTCTCATTTTCATAAAGACCAGGAGCGACAAAAAGCCAAAGCTGCCAAAAAATGACAGGTAACGCGGCAATAAATCCTGTAAAAAATGCTACCTTAAGTGCTGTAAAAAAAGGTTCTTGTACTTTTGTAAATATGACTTTACTACCTTCAGGAAGTACACCTTCTAAAGGGGTAATCATCCAATCTAATATAGGTTGCCAAAAAGCAAACATGACGAAGAAAAGTACAATGACTGTTCCTGCAGAAATAGCAAGTCTTTTTCTCAGTTCCGCTAAATGAGGTTTAAGTTCATCAAACATCTGTAGAATCCTCTTTCTTCTCTATTTTTTTAACTTTTTTCTTTGGCTTTTTCTTTGGCTTATCTAATTTTGTTACGGAATCAGTAATATCTGTAAGATTATCATTTAAATCTTCTATAACATTGACCTCTTTTTTAACGTCATTGACAGATTCTTCAAGCTGCTTTTTATAGCTAATTGCACCCTCTTTAAGTTCAGCAATATGCATCTCTTGTTCGATAGTATCTTTAGCTTCGTTGATGCTCTTTTTAAAACTTTTGAAAAATTTGGCAATTTTTACCATAGCATCAGGTAGTTTTTCAGGACCTAAAAATAGTATAGCGATAACCGCTATGATCAATATCTCTCCAAAACTCATTCCAAACATGAAGTACCTTAAGTAGTAAAATTTAATTTATAGATTGTATCGAAATAAATTTAGAGCTCCCATTTTTTGTTTATATAAATAATTTATTAATTTAAATTATTTATAGTATAATTTCAGGAAATAAATAGCTAAGGAATAATAAATGAAAAAATCATTTATATTGGTTTTATTAGGATTAGGATTGGGATTTTCAGCGTGTGCTAACGATTTTTATTATGAACATGGAGAAAAAGTTGAAGTTTCAAAACTTAAAGAGACAAGAATTATCAATGATAGTGCTATAAATTATTATATGACATCAACAGGACATAAAGTTGGTGTAAATAATGAAATTATAGTCCAATGTGAAAAAAATGTAGATTGTATGAATGTACTTAAAAAGTATCACTTAACACATGTAGAAAAATTATCAAATATACTTTTTTTGGTAAAGTTAGTGGAGGGTGAAGATATATTTAAACTGTCACAAAAACTTTATAATGACAGTGCTATAAAATCAGCGCATCCAAATTTTATCCAAAATAGGAAAATGCGATGAATATGACATCAAAAACTTTGACTCATATATGTTTTATGACAATTTTGTTGATATTTAGTGGTTGCGGCGGTTCATCAAGTGGTAGTACTATATCGAATGATGACGCAGCTTTGGATGACTCACCATCTGATGAATCACCATCTACTCCAACATCTTTGGCTCCAGAAAATGAACCTTATTATAAATATGCTTGGCATATAAAATCTAAAAATAGTATTTTTAATACGATGAATTATACGGTAGATCAAAATGCTGATATCAATATAACTGAAGCTTGGAAGATCACAAAAGGAAAAAATGTAAAGGTTGCGGTTATTGATGATGCTTTTGACATTGTACATGAAGACTTAAAAGCAAATATTACGGTTGCATATAATGCTGATAATGACACAAGTGATGTAACAAATCAAAATCCAATAGGCATAACTGATGAAGATGGATATCCCATGGACGGTTCTCATGGTAACACTTGTGCTGGTTTTATTGTCGCCCCTGTTAATGGAAAAGGTATTGTTGGAACTGCCCCAGAGAGTAAACTAATTGCAATTAAACAAACAATAAATTCTGATGCATTTACCATTAAAGCATTTGAATATGCAAAAAATCAAGGTGCAAAAGTAATTAGCTGTAGTTGGGGAACAGAAAACATTTCTAGTGCTGTAGAAGCAGAATTAAAATCTCTTTATGATGCAGGTATTACTATTTTATTTGCTTCTGGCAATGATACTAAAAATTTAGATGATGTAGGAATCAATGATGAATCAGAGTCTCAATGGGTAATAGGTATAGGTGCTAGTAATGAAAATAATGATGTTACAGTCTATTCAAATTATGGTAAAGAGATCGATGTTTTAGCACCAGGAGGAAACTCAGAAGAGTCTATCGGAATTTTAGGAATAGATGATAGTGGTGAAAGAGGTGAACAAAATCAAAAAAATCTTGTAACAAATAGTTATGCATTTACCAATGGTACAAGCTTTTCTACACCAGTCGCGGCAGGAGTCGTTGCACTCATGTATGCAGCTAATCCAGATATAACACCTGACCAAGTCAGAACATTATTAATTGAAAACAGTGCAAAAATTGGGGAAAATAAAGCTTCTTATATCAATGGCTTTGATGAAAAAAGAGCTTATGGTAAAATAAATGCAGGTAAAGCAGTTGTAGCAGCAAAAAATTTGTAAAAATGAAAAAATAAGCTCTATTCATAGTTATATTTGATTGGCACTATTTTTTAGCTCACAAAGGAGACATAAATTAAAAACCTTGGACTCCTTTGTGCACTTTTATTAAGAATTTTGTAATTTTGTTTTCACCTCTCCCTCTCTTTTGTCTTACATAAAGTTTTACAAAGAACTTGATACAATCTTTAATAATACAATATTAAGGACAATGCATGAAAAAAGTAGCTTTTATTTTCCCTGGACAGGGGTCACAATCAATCGGTATGGGTAAAGACTTTTATGAATCATCTGACATTGCAAAGGAGATGATTGAAAGTGCAAGCCAAAGATTAGGATTTGATTTTAAAGAGCTTTTGTTTGAGGAAAATGATCGATTAGCACAAACTGCATATACACAACCTGCAATTTTATTGGTTTCTGCAATTGCGCATAAACTGTTTGAAAATGAGATGAATATCAAACCAGTTTTTGCACTGGGACACTCTTTAGGTGAGTTTTCTGCACTTTGTAGTGTTGGAGCGTTAGATTATCTTGATGGTGTAGAGCTTGTACATCAAAGAGGAAAATTGATGCAAGAAGCATGTCGTGGTGTAGATGCTGGAATGATGGCGCTTATTGGTTTAGAAGATGTAAAAGTTGAAGAGCTGGCAGCACAAGCAAGAGAAGAGGGTAAAAAAGTATGGGCGGCAAATTACAATAGTGATGGGCAAATTGTTGCAGCAGGTATTAAAAGTGATTTATCCGATTTAGAGAGTACTTTTAAAGAAGCAGGTGCAAAAAGAGCATTGCTTTTATCAATGTCAGTTGCAAGTCATTGTCCTATCCTAGATCCAGCAGTTGGGCCACTTCAAGAGAGTTTAGAAAAACTTTTAAAAGATGAATATGTTTCACCTGTAGTTTCTAATGTATCAGCAGAGTTTTATGATAGTAAAGAGGACGCAATTTCACTTTTGGCAAAACAATTGACCATGCCAGTACGTTATAAACAGTCGATCGTCAAATATGAATCAGATGTTGATCTGTTTATCGAATTTGGTGGAAATGTTTTAAAAGGTTTAAACCGTAGAAGCACTAAAAAACCAACACACTCAGTTATAGATATGAAATCACTTCAAGAGGCATATGAGTTATTGTCATGAAGATAGCACTATCTCAAATATCGCCAAAGCTTAGCCGTGATAATTTTGACCTACATGAAAATGCGATTAGGGAAGTGAGCAATATTGCAGATGTGATTGTTTTCCCTGAACTCTCTATGAATGGTTATATGCTCATGGATTCAGTTTATGAAGATGCATTTTTACTCAGTGAATTGACACTTTTTGAAGAGTTAAGTCAAGATATCGATATTATTATTGGTGCAGCGACTAAAGAAGAGCATAAGATCTATAATTCAGCACTGTATTTTAGTGAAGGAAAATTGGTCAGTATCCATCATAAAAATAACCTACCAAATTATGGTATGTTTCAAGAGTCACGATTTTTCTTTGCAGGAGATTCTTTGAAGAGTTTTGAAACCGCACATGGTAAAGTGATGATGGTAGTCTGTGAAGATTTGTGGAGTTCAAAGATTATCGATGAGATTTCGATGCAAAAGCCTGAAATTGTCTATGTTATTGCAAACTCACCAGCACGTGGGTTTACAGAAGAAGATTTAGAAATTGAGAAAAAATGGCGACGTATACTCTCAACTACTGCAATCTTATCAGGCGCACATGTGATTTTTGTAAACCGTGTTGGTTTTGAAGATGGACTTGGTTTTTGGGGAAAAAGTATGATCTTTGATTCTGAGGGAATTATCACAGCAAGTGCGAAAATGTTTGAGCGAGATATGATCATAGGAACAGTAGATCATAAACTCTCTAAAGTACAAAAATACCTGCTTCGAGCAAATTAAGGAAAAGAATGAGTAAAATAGCCATCATGGGTGCTATGGTTGAAGAGATTGAGCCATTATTAGAGTTTTTAGGAACATATGAGAGCGTTGAAGTCGCGGATAACACTTACTATACTGCAGAGTATAAAGGACTAGAACTTGTTATAGCGTATAGTAAAATTGGAAAAGTATTTGCATCGTTAACAGCTTCTACCATGATCCAAAAATTTGGTGCTGAAAAATTACTTTTTAGTGGAGTAGCAGGTGCGATCAATCCTAAGCTAAAAATTGGAGATTTAATCGCTGCAACTTCATTATGTCAGCATGATTTAGACATTACAGCTTTTGGACATCCTTATGGTTTTGTACCTGAAGGTGGGGTATTTGTTGAGAGTGACAAAACACTTTTAGCGATTGCAAATGATGTCGCTTCTGATTTAGAAAAACCACTTTTAGAAGGTGTGATTGCTACAGGTGATCAATTTGTAGCAGATGAGGTTCGAAAAGATTGGATTGAAAGTACTTTTAATGCAGATGCTTTAGAGATGGAAGGTGCTTCTGTTGCTGTAGTTTGTGATGCATTTGATGTGCCATTTTTTATCCTTCGGGCTATTAGCGATAGTGCAGACATGGATGCTGGGTTTAGTTTTGATGAGTTTTTGAAAAGCTCTGCAAAAGAGAGCGCTCAGTTTGTGATCTCTATGCTTGATAAGTTGGCTTCAAAATAACGCATGGTAGAACTTAGTAAAAAACTTTTAAGAGTAGTAGGTCGTACCAATGCCAAGTACAATTTGATAGAAGAGGGCGACAAGGTTATCTTAGGGCTTAGTGGTGGAAAAGATTCATTGACTTTAGCACATACTCTAAACCGACAAAGACGTGTTACGCCATTTGATTTTGAGTTTTTAGCGGTGACTATTGATTATGGAATGGGTGAAGATTTAAGAGTTTTGAGTGTACATTGTAAAGAATATGGTATACCACATGAAGTGATTAAAACAGATATTTATGAAACTGCAAAAGAGAAAATTCGTGAAAATTCTTCCTTTTGTAGTTTCTTTTCTCGTATGAGAAGAGGAGCTTTATATCGTGTAGCTGAAGAAAAAGGGTTTAATAAAGTAGCTTTAGGTCATCATCTTGATGATGCAGTAGAGAGCTTTTTTATGAATTTTCTTTATAATGGAGCACTTCGATCTATGCCACCCATTTACAAGGCGGGTAATGGTTTGGATGTGATACGACCATTTATAATGGTACGTGAACGACAACTTATTGATGCGGCACATAATAATGACTTACCATTGATTACGGATGAAGCTTGTCCTGCGATGCAGTTTAATGTCAAGATGCCTCATGCTCGTGCTAAAACTAAAGAGCTATTATATAACTTGGAAAAAGAAAATAATAAACTTTTTGTTTCCATTAAAGCAGCATTTGAACATATACATGAAAGTAGTTTTTTT
>JADGDK010000078.1 GCA_016744895.1 Campylobacterales bacterium
TCTTTCAATGGCTGATGCGGGAATTCTGTCTAAATCATAAGGGTTTTTTACTTCTCCAGAGAGTCTTTTTCCATTAATTAAAAAGAGTGTTCCATTGGCACCCATACCTCTTAAAGAAACAGAAGATTTTGATTTACTTGAGGCACTAGGGAAAGTTCCATACTGCACTGTTAAACCCGGTGTTTTTTTAACAATATCACCTAAAGATGAAGCCCCCATAGCCTCAATTTTTTCAGAATCAACGACGATAACACTCGCGCTCACACCTTCGATATTTTTGCTTGTTTTTGTAGCTGTGGTTACCATAATTGTATCTAGTTTCACACTTTGATTTGCACTTACCATTGCTATTGATGTCACTAACGACAAAACTATCTTGTTCAAATTCTACTCCTTGTTGTTTATTACCACAAGCACTGATTATAAATGCTGTAGTAATTAGTATAAAAATTTGTTTCTTCAAGGTTCTCTCCTTCTATTTATATACTTTTCAGAGAACAAAATGAGCAACAATAATGCAACATTTAAAAACAAATATAAGGAAAGAATAACTTTAAATATACTCATTTTGCCCTCAGAAAAATATACACTTAGATCAAAAAGCTTATAGATTTTAGATAGCTAGTAACTTGTTCATTCGTTAAAAATGAGACAACCGTATAACTAGAAATAGTAATAACTGTCAATAATGCAAATACGATAAATAACTCATTGACAAGTTCCCTTCTCTCACTTATGTTTTTCATAATTTACTCCTAATTTTCAAAATCATAAGACATCCAAACTTACCAACAACTTAACTTGATAATCGTTTTCGTTTTCAAGATATTTTAAGTTTAGGGTAGCTAAAGTTTTGATAATAATTTTCAAAAAGGATAAAATATGTCAGTTTTAGTAATAGGTGGAGATAATATCAACTCAGTAAAAACTTTACTTTCCGATATGGGTGCTAAACGTATTACCCACTGGGATGGTAGAAAAAACCATGGCTGTGGCAAAAGTATCCCTGAGGATACAGACTATGTCTTAATGTTAACAACTTTTTTAAATCATAACATGATGAAAAAATATAAAAAAATCGCAAAAAAAGAAAATATTTCTCTAGTATGTGCAAAAAGAAATATTGGATCAGTACAAGATGAATTTACAAAAATTCTAAAAAAAATTTAATATTCAAGTACCTTTGATGACCCTATATATGATAAACATATTTTTATGATACTACTTTTTTATGTTTTGAAATGTAGGGTTATTAGAGGTACTTGTAACAATATAAAACTCAACTCTTTAATAATCTTATCCTTCTTAAATTAAAATGATAACCACTACCATTTTAATTTAAGTAATGTTTTGCTACTATCTTTTTTGAAAATGATTTTTATTATACTAAGGAAAAGAATGAAAAAGATTTTACTATCATCAGTACTAAGTACACTTACGATTTTACATGCTCAGGTGATACCTGGAGTCAACTCAAAAGCTGGTGCCATGGTTGTTCCAAAGGGTAAATTAGTTGCTGGTATGAAATATATTTCTATCAAAAGAGATAGCATGTTTAACAAAACTGATGAAGTTGACAACTTACAAAATTTAGATGCAACCGCCAACGTAACCCTACTTGGGTTGAGATATGGTGTGATGAAAAATGCAGATATCAGAGTTATGATTCCCTATAAACAGATAGAAGCCACAGCAAAATTAGGTACAAATGATGTAGCTATTGACAATGATGGTATAGGAGATATTATCATAATGGGTAAATATGCTTTTATACCAATGGATACATATGGATATCAACTCTCTATTGGTGCTGGGATCAAATTACCAACAGGTTCTACAGATAGTGGATTTAAAAAAGCACCTCCTTTTGCAACAGGAATAAGTACACCATTACCAACACAAATGGGAACAGGAGCAGAAGAGTATAAACTCTCATTTGGTTTTTCACAGATGTTAGATCCTACTTGGCGCGTAGATGCACATACCATGTATACTTACAGACCAAAAGCAGAAAACGATTATGATTTTGGGAATGAGTTAAGTCTCGATCTATCCACTACAAAAGCGTTAACAGATAAACTAAATATAGGTATAGAGTACAATTTTAAATACAACACTCAAACAGATATGGGAGAAGATACAAATCCACAACTCAGAGCTATGCTACCATTTAAAGCATTTAGTGGAAATGCTGGATATATTACACCTCAAATAGAGTATTTACCTTTTGGAAAACCTAAAATTCATCTGGGTATAGGTGTTTCAATTTTAGCACATTACAATCTTAAAGAGTATCAACCTTTAGAAAAAAATCAAATTGTCGCTAGAGTCGGGTATCTTTTCTAAGAGGATTTTTTAGGTAGAAGAGCTTACGCTATTTTAGTAAGCTCTTCTTCTATCTACTAAAGTGGTAGTAAATCTTTTTCATAAACTTCATTTATAACTTGTGCTAATCCCGTATATATAGCAGACAATCCACACACTATACCCTCATAGCCAGCAATATGTTTGATCGTATCGCTCTGCATATAATCTCCAATTGCCAATAAAAAAAATAAAATAGTCAAAGAGCCAAACACAAACTGTAAAGCCCTAGAGAGCTTCAATGTTCCGATAAATAATACTCCAGTAAAAATACCCCACATGATTAAAAATGCAACCATTGCAGAGTTCTCAGGAGCAGTTCCAAGACCATGTTTTGGCATCACAATTAAACCTACCAATGTCAACCAAAAGAAGCCATAAGAGATGAAAGCAGTTGTCGCAAATGTATTTCCTTTTTTCCACTCCATGATACCTGCGATCACTTGTGCAATACCGCCATAAAAAACACCCATAGCCAATATCATGGTTCCGAGTGTAAAAAGTCCTGTATTGTGTAAATTTAAAAGAACCGTTGTCATTCCAAAACCCATAAGCCCTAATGGTGCAGGATTTGCCGTCAAATCTTGTTGTGCTATCTCTTGTTTCATAATCTCCCTTTTTGATATCGTAAGATAAGAAAATTATATATTAAGATTATTTCTCAATTATTTCTAAAATAGCATATTTGAAAAGTTTTACTACATTAAGTTAATGCTTTTTGAGTCTATACCCTACATTGTAGATTGAGTCAAAGAGGCTAAATGAGAGTTTAGTTTTGAGTTTTGAAAATACAATTCTTAGTCTATTTGCATTAAATTCTGATTCAATATCCTCTGCCCAAACATAGTTCATAATATCAGTATTTGAAAAAATTAAATTTGGATTTGAACAAAATAATTTTAGTAAGAGTAACTCTTTTTTAGTTAATTTAATGATCTTATTGTCTTTAGATAAAGATTTTTCTGTCTTATTCCATACAAAACCACCATCAAGTAGAAGTAGAGTTTGTGTATTTATAGTTTCATTAATATTTTCTATGCATTTTACAATGATATCTTCTAATTCAATACTTTGTATAGGTTTTATGAGATACTTTATAAGTGAAAGCTCTATTGCTTCTAGTAGTTTTTCTTTATCTGAATAAGCTGATAAAATAATAATTTGTATCAATTTATCATTTTCTCTGATCAACTTAGCAACTTCAAGACCATTTACAAGTGGCATATTGATATCTAACAAAATGACATGTGGTTTATGTTTAGTATAGAGTTCAAGAGCTTCTTGTCCATTGACAGCTTCATATACATTTAAAAAATAAAGATTTAAAAATTTTGCATATTTTTCTCTGATAAAATCATCATCTTCTGCATATACGATTGAAAACTTTTTCTGTTGCAAAAATACTCCTTTAAACCTCTATGATAAATGCGACACCATCATCTAAATTCTTAGCCTTAATAGTACCATTCATACTCTTTTGAATAATCTGCTTCGCGATATAGAGTCCAAGTCCCGTAACTTTTTGACTCTCTTTTGTAGAAAAATAGAGGTCAAATATTTTATCGATATTTTTTTCATCTATCCCCTTTGCATTATCTAAAATTGTGATATATGATCTTTCTTCTTTTTTATCAATAGTGATGACAATTTTTGGATCTTCAATATTTTGTACAAAAAAAGCATCCAATGAATTTATAATAATAGTCAAAATCACTTGCTGATAAAGCGTCACATAACCATAGATAGAAATATCATTTATACCCTTTATCTGTACATCTATATCTTTCAAAGATGGTGACAATATACTGATACACTCTTGTATCGCTTCTTGTGGTGAAAACTCTTTTTTATCTCTATCTTGAATGAAAAAATTACTAAAATCATCTATTGTATTTGATAAATACTTTGTAGTTTTCTCGATATCTGTGATACTTTTTTTCAACCCTTCATCTGAAAGTTTGTTCTGTTTTTGATCAATATACATATCTAATGTCAATGAGTTGATTTGAGCCAATGGCTGTCTCCATTGATGTGATATTATATTTAAAAGCTCTCCAATAGTTGCCATTTTAGATTGATGAAATATGATCTCATCTTTCTCCCTATTTTTAGCTTCTGTCCTTTGTAACTCTTTTTTATAGGTATTAAATCTATTTTTTATACTCTTGGAGAAAAGCATAAAAAACAGTATAAAGATCAGGGTTAAAAAAGTATTTATAATCAATATATTTTTAATCTTTTCTCCATTTAACGCTTGAAGTTCAAGTTTTCTTTTTAAAATTTTTGGCTCTATATCACTTGGATGAAAGCCATATCCTATCGCCCAGTTCCAGCTATCAAACCCTTTGACAAAAGATATTTTTTTACTTTGATTTCGGTGTGTACCTTCTAAACCAAGATAAGAGATATATCCCTCTCCATCTTTGGCAATTTTAATAATCTCTTTTGTAATCATAAATCCATTTTTATCTTTTAAGTCTAGTTGATTTGTCTCCATAAAACTCTTTGAAATATTGATTAAAAAATTTCCTTGGTAATCTATGATAAAAATATATCCATTTTGATCATACTGCATGGACTCTATATTATTTAATATATCGGTTTTTGATATTCTATTTTTGAGGTATTTATACTCATAGTTGATCATGGCATGTATCTTATTTACCTCTTTGTGAATCACCTCTTTTTGTAAATTTATAAAGTCATTTTTTAATTCTTTGATCTCTTTTTGGAGTTGTTTATCGTTGTAGTGTACCATCAAATATGTAGTGCTTATTGAAAATAGTATTAACACAAGGATTGGTACAATTTTAATTATATTTAGTAGATTTTTCTCATTTTGTTTTTCCATCGCTTGTATTATATTCTGTTTTTAAAAAAATTGGAAGCAAAAAATAATATAGAATTATTTAACATTTTCTTGCATAATCGAGTTTAAAATGTTAGCATGAATGAAAAAGAAACCATGCATAAAATAATTCTAATCTTATTTATCATTTACTCTTATACTCATGCAAAGGATATACAACCCTCTTTTATTTTAGAATCTAGTGGATTTGTCAATGATTTTGTTCTTGATGGTGCAAAACTCTACGTGGCAAATGATGAAGGTTCCGTTGAGATCTTTAACCTAAATGATCAAAAATTGATTGGAGAAATATTTATCAAACCCACATTGAGTGCCCAAGGAGTTCAAATACCCTCAAAAATACTCAGTGTTGACAGACTAAACGGACAAACTCTCATCGTGAGTGCTACATCAAATGCTTATCGAAATGTTTGGCTCCATGATGGAAATAAACTAAAACATATTAAAAAACTTCAAGATAAAATGACGATAAAAGAGGCGCGTTTTATAGATGAAAAAAATTATCTTTTTGGCACTTTAGGATATGACATGATACGATATGCCGTTGATGATAGTGCACATGCCTATAGTGTTCACATAGAACAGAGCTCTTTTTCCGATATGGTTTTGAATGAAGATAAAAATCTCTCCATAACCGCAAGCGAGAGTGGACAAGTAACTATCAGTGATGTAAAAACTGGGAAAATTTTAAAAAAATATGACAGTTTAAATGTTGATAATATCTACAAAATAGCCTATAAGAATGGTACTATCATAACAGCAGGGCAAGATAGAAGAGTTGGCGTATATCCTAAAGATGGTGAACCTTACTATATAAAAAGTGATTTTTTAGTCTACTGTGCAGGTCTCAGTCCAAGTGGAAAAACAGGTATTTACTCTAGTGGAACAAGTAGTAACCTACAACTTTTTGATGTAAAAAGTGGAAACAAAACAGATAGACTGATCGGGCATACTGCAATCCCTTCAACTATTAAGTTTTTTGACGAGGTGGGAGTGTTTTCGGGAGGGTATGAAAATAAGATATTTTATTGGCATTTAGAGTAAAAACATCCATATCATTTGCTACAAATAGCGTACCTTTATAAGTATTTTTGATCTCATCTTCTATCATCTCAACCGTAAACTTTCCATCTTTGTGATACCTCGGACTGATATGTGTTGCGATAAGATTTTTCACACTAAACTGAGTAGCAGCCTCTCCCAGATCTTTTGAAGTTGTATGTAAAATCTTTACTTTCAAATTGTCATAGACCGCTTGTGTGTATGTGCATTCATGCACCAATACGTCTAAATCTTTTAAGTATGTTCCTAAGATATCAGGCTTGGCATTGTCTCCAGATATAATAACTCTTTTTCCTTTGATAGGCTCTAACATAAACTCTTTGGGATCGAGACTTTTCCCCTTGTGAATAACTGTTTTTCCTCTTTTAAGTTCTCCATAAATTGGTGAAGGCTCTAATCCTATCTCTCTTAATTTGGCTTCATTAAGTTTATTGCTCGTGTCATGTTCTTTGATATAAAATGCCACGCTCTTTATAGAGTGTACTACTGGCAAAACTTTCACCGTAAACTTATCAAACACAAACTCTTGATCATCTTCATATTCGATAATTGTAAGTTCATAACCTAGCTTTGACTCTGATACACTAAAAGTACACTCTATAAATTTTTTAATTCCTTTAGGTCCATAAATCGTTAATGGTTTTAACGCTTCATCCATCTTTTTAGAAGACAAAAGTCCAGGAAGTCCGTAAAAATGGTCTCCATGAAGATGTGTGATAAAAATACTCTCTAATTTTCCGATAGAGAGTTTGCTCTTCATCAATTGAAATTGGGTTGCTTCTCCACAATCAAAAAGATACCATTTATTATCTTGATCAAACTCCAAACCAATAGCAGATAAGTTACGCTCTCTTGTCGGTTTTCCAGCGCTTGTTCCTAAAAAAGTCAACTTCAATACTTCATCCTAATTTTAATCTGATCTGTACATGGTACAATAAATACATTACTATTTAAAAGGTTAATAAATATGAAGATAATTATATTATTTTTATTGTTGCTCTCAAATATAACTGCTTTGGATTTTCATGGTTTCTTTCAAGTCTCACTTGGAGCTGGTGGTGATGAGTTAGGTAAAGTAGAATATTTAAACGCTGATGATGAATCTATAGATGCGGGAGATGGATTTTCTTTTGGAGGTGGAATATATCTTAAACCCTCTCACACATCACCCTTCTCTACAGCACTTAGTGTGGAAATATTAACAAGTGCTGAACATGCTGAAAATGGCAATATTAATTATGACCGTATACCCATCAGTTTAATGGAGCATTATGAATTCAAAACCTTTCGTGCAGGAGCAGGAGTTACTTATCATATAAACCCACATATTAGTGGAGATGGATTTGCAGAAAATGCTTACATGGATATAGACTCAGCCTTTGGTACTGTGTTTGAGTTAGATTATCTTATCACTCCAAATGTTTATTTGGGGGCGCATATGACTTTTATGGAGTATGATTTTCACAATCAAAAGATAGATGCAGATAGGTTTGCAATTATATTCGGATATCGAGGAGTTAGTAATGATATCGTTAAACAAAATGATACAAAAAAACCTGTCAAATATGATATTAAACCACCCGTACAAAAACAACCTCAAATCATAAATCATATAGAGACAAAAAAAGAACCTATACTACTTTCAAGTAAAGATATAAACTCTATTACAATCAAAAAAGCAGATATCACAGAGGCTGAAAAAGATACAATCCCCATAAAACTAGGCACAACACCAACACAGAAAAAAAATAGTACAGCAGCCACTATAAGTACTAGCTCTACATCTGACAAGTTCTCACAAAATTCGACTGAACAATCTTCACAAAATTCTATCGAAGGTTCTTTTTTGACTTCCTCTGATTTAACATCTGAAAAGAAAACTGGAGAAAAGTACATTCCACGATATGTATCTGACAACATGGATGCTTTGGCTATAGAAATTTCTTGCGGAAATGGAGAAACACTTGAAACACTCTCACACCTGTTAAAGATAGAGGATAAAGAGAAGTTTTACAAAAAGCTTCAAAAAGCATTTACTAAAATCTATGATGATAAAGATGTCACTTCCAGTGAAGTTTATCATAGGATAGTGGCACTAAAGTAATAAATCACTTTTAAGAAAATGTTTCAAATTGAAAGATTTTCTTAAATCACTTTTCTATCGCTGTATCATACACGCATGATATTACACCTTGATTTAGACTGTTTTTTTGCCTCAGCACATCGTATCACAAATCCTAAGCTTCATAACATCCCTATTGCCGTTGGAGGACGAAGCAATCTAAAAATATTTGAGAAAAAACAAGTGGGTATAAAACTCTTTAACTCTAACTCAGGAGCATTTGTAAATCCTGTCTTTTACAATGAAAACATCGGTGACTTCAAAAGCTTTTTTGTAGACACTATCGATGGAAAAGAGAAAGTACGAGGCATCATCACAACTGCTAGCTACGAAGCAAGAGCCTATGGTGTCAAAACAGGCATGAGTGTCAGCGAAGCACTCGGTCGCTGTCCTCATTTAACGGTCATACCTCCAAAATATATACTCTATCATGATCTCTCACACAGACTTCATCTGTTTTTAAAAAAAGAGATTCCAGAAGTGGAACAATTTAGTATCGATGAATTTTTTGGAAATGTCTCTGGTTGGCTGGAGGATAATGAAGTTTTCAAGTTTGCTCAGGACTTAAAACAAAATATCGATAAAGAGTTTAAACTTCCCATCTCCATAGGGATCTCTTCAGGAAAATGGATCGCAAAACTAGCCACCAATCATGCCAAGCCAAACGGCGTACATTTAGTAAAAAAAGATGAAGTTTCAGAGTTTATCAAAGATATTCCTATCGAAAAATTTCCCGGTATCGGCAGAGGATACACAGCAAGACTCAAAAAACATTTTATCCATACTCTAGGAGATGTAAGTGAAAATAAAATGCTATTTTACCAGTGGAAAAAACCAGGAATCCAACTCTACAACCGCATCATAGGAGAAGATCACGAAGGCATCTTAAAAGCGAATGATCGAAAATCAATAGGCATAAGCCGTACATTTGACCCTATCAAGTGCCGATCTGAAGTCCAAAGGCGTATCTCTATCCTCGCACGGCACATCGTCTATCTCGTCACCAAACAAAATGTAAATCCAACCACCTACTACATCAGTCTCAAATACGACTACGGCTTACGAGTAAACAATAGAAAAACTATAGACAGAGTCTTTAATGAACAGTTATGTAAAAGTACCTTTGCACAAATGTTTCAAGAGATAGATACAACCAAAGGATTTATCACCAAGCTTTCTATGAATGTTTCGAATTTTAGTTATCAAAAAAATAAAATACTCTCTTTGATAGAGTTTGATGAAGATAATAAGCAAAAAAAGATTACAGCTAGTGTGCAAAAACTACGCGAGAAATATTCATTGGATATTATCAAAAGTGGAAATGAGTTATAAGATAACTCTAAAAATATAGAACAATTGTCATTTAATTCCAGAATTTAAATTTTACAAGAAATATCTATAATATAATCACTTTTTAATTTAATTATTTGAAATTGAATATGATTTTCGATATACTTATTTTGTTTAGCATTAGGTGTAAGCAAGAATAATAAGATTCTGCTTTTTAGTAAATAATCAATATAGAAGGAAAAAAAGAAAATGAAATTTTTTAAAAATAGCTTTGCAGTATTATCGATACTAAGTTTATGTGCTGTAAATAGTGCCTTAGCACAAAGCAATATAGAAGATGGTGTATATCAATCTAGCAAATGCCCTACTAAGACATATAGACCAAAATTAGCAGAAGGTGAAACATACCCTGCCTATTATAATGATATAGAAAGAATTGTTCTGAAAGATGTTATGACAAAATGGTTTGATGAAACTGGCAAAGGTATATTAAGCTATGGACTTGAAGATGCAGTAAGAGCTGAAGGGCATGCTTGCTATTTAGTTACAGGTGGTTTTTTAATGGCAAGAGAAGGGTTAAAAGCTTTAAAAAAACAATATGAAGACAATCCAAATCTAGATATAACTTCTTCTTACGATTATGAAAATAACATTATATATAGAGGTGGAGTTAAAGTTACTATGAGTGGAGAAGAAGGAACAGGCAGTGGTCTAAATGCTGTAGGAGGAGTATTACACTTTATTACTGGTGCTAGTAGTTCATCTGGCTTTAAACGAGGTCCTGATTTCCCATTTGCAAATAGACAAAATCTTTTTGAGTATGATGCAAACTTAACTGGAGTAAAAGCTATTTTTACAAGTATGACAGCAACATATACAAATATTGAAGATAATTCATCTATACCTTATGCTGAATGTAAAGGAACTTGGCATAAGTGTATAGAAAAAACATCTTGTGATAAATCTGTATTAGTCAGCTATAACATTAAGACACCAAAAGATAAACCTTGGACTGAACGAGTAAAATTTATTTTGGATAATGTAGATCAAGCAATTACAATAGAAAATGTTGATAATCCTTCAAGCCTTTGTAATTAAACTAAAAATATTTTGACAATTATAAAACTAATAAACTATCTTCTATAGGATAGTTTGTTAGTATCATAAAACACCATTAACACACATTATGTAATTGAAATTTCTCCAACAACAAAAAGATGCTAACAAGATATCTGGAGTCAAAATTCAATTATTAACTTATGAGCACCTCTAAAAAGTATCCAACTATGCTAAAACCAAGATTTAACTAGCATAGATACTTTATGTATAATATTGATATTAACGAATAAATCATTCAAAAATACAAGAATTATGTATAATAAATAAAAAAGGGAAAACAATGCAGTTCAAAGTTCCTTCTTTAAATCAAATAACCTCTAACACCATCACAACCTTCAAACGCTTTCCACTAGCTGTTATCTCAGCTTTAATTACGATGGTTTTGATACTCTATCTTATCGAGCAAGAGAGCTCAAAATATGAACATTTTGAAACGCTGATAAAAATTGCTTTTACCTCTAGTTTAGGTGTGTTTATGTTTACGGCACTCAGGCTTTTTGGTGATAAAAATCCACTTTGTTTGGTGGGAATTGTTGCAATTGTAGGATACTACTTTGTACTTCCTGATATGAAAAATCCTAGTAGCATCGTTTTTGAACGTCATGTTTTTTTAAACTTGATGTTTTTTATTATGATATTTTGGGCAAGTTATTGGAAGAGTAACCCTTCAAATGATGAGTTTTGGGAGTGGACACAGAGGGTTGTGTTTGGTTTTTTAACCTCAGTACTTTTTGGTCTTGTGCTCTATGCTGGACTTAGTGGGGCACTTTTTTCTGTTGATAAGCTCTTTTCACTAGATATAGACGCTAAGCGATATGGACAATTGGTTTTTTTAGTTATTGGACTGTTTGGAGTAAATTACTTTCTCTCTCAAATACCTCAAAATCCTCATAAATTAAACATTCATGCCTACACAAAAATAGAAAATATTTTTACAAAATATATCATTACGCCATTAGTCATAGTGTATTTTTTAATTCTCTATTCTTATACTTTTAAAATACTGGCAACTGGTAGTTTTCCAAAAGGGATTTTAGCATGGATTATCATCGCATTTTCTTTTGTGGCGGTGGTCACTTATCTTTTTTGGACACCACTATGGAGTGAAAAAGCTAGAAAATATAGAAGATTTCTTTTTCTCGCACTCTTTTTACAAACTATCATGTTAGGTGTAGCGATCAGTATGAGAGTGGGTGATTATGCATGGACTGAACATCGTTATATGATCACACTTTTAGGTCTTTGGCTGTTTGGTATCGCACTTTACTTTTTGATCTTTAAAAATGCAAAATACAAATGGATCTTTATAAGCCTAACGGCATTTATCATGATAAGTCAAGTTGGTCCTTTTAGTGCATATAAGATTGGTAAATCAAGTCAGCAAAACAGACTTCAAGCATTGTTAAAAAGCACACAACCACTCTCAGAAAAAAGCGATATACAAGATAGATATGAGATATCAGACATGATAAGATATCTCAACAACACCTATGGGATAGAGAGTCTAAAACCTATACTACCTGAGATCGTGACTAAGTTTCAAGATCAAAACAAGACAAAAGACCATCAGAAAAATATGTATTATGACTTTCCTGCATATGCGACTAAAGCGCTAGGATTTAGCTATATCAGCAGATGGGGTTTAAAAAGAGAAAAAGAAGGGAAAAAGGGAAATACATCTTTTTCTATTCACCGACCACCGATCAAAACTTTGGATATTAAAGGATATGATTGGCTAGTAGAAGCCTCCTATGTACAACAAAGAGATAAGAGAAAAAATATGACCTATCATTTTGCAAATACGATTTCAAAGACAGATACTATTTTCAAACTATATAAAGATGCGTTAGAGATAAAAGAAGCCAATATAATAATTGCACATATTCCATTAAGTAGCTTCTATAAAGAAATCTTAGAAGATACAAAATTTCAGTCATTTAGAGAGGAAAGAAGCTCTGAGATCAAAAATTTTGAGAAATTAAACTTTAACTATAAAGATAAAAACGTTAGTGTCAAAATACTCATTTTTGATCTCTACACAGACCAAAATCATACTATTGATAACGTCTATGCAAAGGTACTCTACAAAAGGCTTTAACACGCCTTTTGTAATTTACTCATATAAAAGAGAACAGGGATGATAATCAGCGTTAACACCGTTGAACTAATCATTCCTCCTATCATAGGAACTGCAATCCTCTGCATCACTTCACTTCCCACACCATCAAGATAGACAATAGGGAACAATCCACCAAGTATCGCAAATACTGTCATAAGCTTTGGACGAAGCCGAAGTGCTCCACCATTTATAACTGCCTCTTTAAGCGCTGTTTTATCCCATCTTCCA
>JADGDK010000079.1 GCA_016744895.1 Campylobacterales bacterium
TCATAAATATACGGCACTGAAAGAGGAGCGTTCTTTTCTTAAAAGAGAGCTTGAAAAGTTAAGATATCAAACGCTCTCTATCGAAGGAATTGAGTAGTTATTCAAGTGCCTTAGTAACTTTTTCAATTTCTTTATCACTTAAATACATAACAACACGTGAGCTTTTTTCTTCTTCTTTTTTCATTGTATCATATTTGTTTTGCATATTGATTTTTGTTTCACGCTCAATAGGGGTACGAAGAGATTTATATTCAATGAGCTTACCATCTTTATAAACACCTGAAACTTCAGCATGTACCCAGTAATAACCATTATCTTTTCGTCTATTTTTAACAAATCCATGCCAATTTTCACCACGAGTAAGTGTTTCCCAAAGCCCTTTAAATACAGACTTTGGCATATCTGGATGTCTTACTATATTGTGTGGTTTCCCTATAAGTTCATTGGGATCATAGCCACTTATCATTGCAAATGTATCATTAGCATAGGTAATATTACCTTTTAAATCAGTTCTTGAGATGATAAGTTCATGATCGGGAACTTTAGTTTCTAAAAACATATCAAATGAGATATCCATGTGGGCTCCTTATATAATCTTCTTTTTTAGATCTCCATGATAAACAATATCTTGAGCTTTTAAACTATCATCATTTAGCATTGAAGGGATTGGATCACTATCTTCTAATTTTTTAATTTCAGCATCTAACTCATCTTCACTGTAACTCATCATCATATCTGCTGCAATGACATGTTGTATACTTTGAATAATTTTTAAATTTTTAATTTCATCATCAACACTTTCGCCTTCAACGGTTACAATAATTTTTCCCATATTTTTATCGTGAAAGTGATAATCACAAAATTCAGCATTTTGTAAAACCTCTAGTATATCGTCAATATGTTGTGGTAGTGCCTGCACTACTATACTTGATACATTCATTTTAAACTCCATTTCATTATAAATTTGTCATCACTTCCAGAATAAAGGGTCTCTTTATCATAAAATATGATGCTATTAAGTGTACTTTTTTGCCCTTTGAGATTGTATATCTTTGATTTTGTTCTTAAATCAAAGATAGCAATTTCATTGTCTATCCCAAAAGCATAAGCTACAAGGCTTGCATCATCATTTAAGCCTGTAGCGTATATTAAAAAAGGTGCTTGAAACATCTTTATATTGTCATTATTGGTATTATAAACAGATCCGATACGATCTTGACCAGCTGCTGCAACTTTACCATTTTTAAAAGATACTTTAAAGACATTATCTTTATTTCCACCTTCCAATTCTCTGATAACTTTTCCATTTTTAACATTAACAATAAAGTTTATCCCAGATTCACAAGCTATAACTGCTTTAGTCTTATCTTCATTTAGTGCAAAATCTGAAAATTTAGATTGACTTAACTGTTTAATATAAAGTGATTTTTTTGCTTTAATATCATAAAGAACGATTTCATTACTTAAAAGTCCTAAAAAAATATGGTTATCATCAATAAACTTTGCTTTTTGCATCATTAGTTTGGCTTCACCAGTGATTACTTTCGTTGTTATATTGTTTTCATTGATATAAAGCTCTCTAGCACCTCTTTCACCTTCGGAAAGAAGTAGCTTTTTAGTTCCTATCATATCAACAGAGTATATTTTTGGATTCATTAAGTCGCCCATAAAGTCGTGAATCTTTTTTAGTTGAATTTTTTCTATAAATTTTTCATTTTTTATATCATAAACATCTAAGGAACCCTCATTTGTACCAATATAAAGTAAATTATTGATAATTTTCATATCCATGACATTACCTTCAGTCTTGATTTCTTTGACTGGAGTAATATCACGAGCCATCAATGTAGTTATCAGGATCAATGTAAGTAATATAATTTTTTTCATGATGCTTCCTTTGTGATAGCAGTTGCTGAGATTGCATAAGAGGGACAAACCCCGATGCAAAAACCACAATTTGTGCAGTTATCATAGATAATTTCAGGTCTTAGCATTCCTAAGAATTTAATAGCTCTATCATAACATACATCTCTACATGAAGAGCAAATAACATCTTTCCAAGCCATACATTTTGCCATGTCTAGCTCAATATGTGCCTCAATTCTGTAAATTTCTTCATTTAAAACTAAAACATCTTTATCGCAAGCTTCGGCACAAGCATCGCAATAGGTACAACCTCTTTTGGAAAAGTCTAAAAATAGTGAACCATCGTCTAAAGTTTTGATGATTTCTTCGTCACAAACAGGGATACATGGTTTTGTTTCGCAAGTAATACACTCAGTCTCAAAAAGAGTTTTATCTTTGTTGTAAGGTAATCTTATTGGTTCCCATACTGCGTCTTCTTCTACAAAAGGGGTAGAAAAGGATTTAAAAAACCCTCTTCGGCTTTCATCCATATTACTGGACACCTTCATTAATTGTATCAATAAGGTTTGAGCTTTTAGCACCATTTGCAGAAAAATCTGGTGTAAATGTATTTCCAACAAGTGGTGCTTGTGTGGATTGTGGTGCATGACACTGTGAACAATTAAATCGTGCGCCACTTAGTTTATCAAGCTTATGTGCAACTGTTTTAAAGTCACTTGTGTTATCAACACCTTTACCTTCTTTAGTAATTCTACCGTCTTTTCCCATAGCCGTTGTTGGTCTAAATGATGCAAAATGTGATGCAGGAATTGGAGTAGCTTTCATACTAGGTGCAACTTCAGGCATATGACAACCTGTGCATGCATTGTTCCCTATCTTAATTGGAAGCATTCCTTCTATATCATGTGGAATCATTGGTGGTGCATTCTCAAATGCTCTCGCAAATGTTTTTGAACTACCAGCTGCTGCTTTACTATAAGTTGTAGCTTCTCCTGCAGTTTCTGCTTTTTCTGTATATAAATTAGTCTTTCTTAGACCCAATGACTCTTCGCTAACTGTACTTGCACCTGAGGCACAACCTACAGCGACAATTGCCGCCAAAGAGACTAAGCCAACCCATGTTTTCTTTAATACCATCTGTTGCTCTCCTTTATTACTATTGTTATTACGCTTTATGCGTTTTGTTTTTTTATTTTCGTAATACTAAAGCCTAATGCATCGTCATCACATACTTCGATACATCTTCCGCAATTAGTACACTCAGCATCCATCACTTTGATACTTTTTTTACCTATCATATGCAATACCTGACTTTCTGGACAAATATCTTTACACTTCATACAAAGTGTACAGTTTGGCGCATTATGTAGTACACTCAATGGTGCATATTTTCCAACCAAACTATGAAATCCTCCAAGAGGACAAACATGTCCACACCAGCCATTTTTTAAAACAAATAGATCGAAAAAGAATATAGCAACAACGATTGCCATACTCATTCCCATTCCAAACACGATTGCTCGGTTAAAAATGGTGATAGGTGAGATAAACTCAAAAGCAGCTACACCAGTAATAATTGAGACAATAAATGTCAATCCAAGTACCCAATATCTAGTATTTCTGCTTACCCATACTTTTCTCTCTACTTTATCTAAATAAAGCACTCTTCTTAACCAGTTTGCAAGATCTGTTACCATATTTATAGGGCAAACCCATGAACAAAATGCACGTCCTCCGATGATGCCGTAAAAAAGTGCAATTATAATTGCACCTATAATAACATCAGCTCCAAGAATTGCACCTGCTGCAAACATTTGTAATACCGCAAAAGGATCTGCTAATGGTAAAAACCCCATGAATGTAGAAGAACTAAGTGTCCCTGAAAGCATTTTCCAACCATACGCATTAGCACCAAAATATAAAACCAACATTAAAATCTGTGTGATTCGTCTACCTATTAGGAATCTATATTTACTCATAAGAGATTCCTTCATTTAAGTAGTCCGCAGGTTTTTTACTGCTTCTGTCTGTTCTAGTTGTTGTATCAGTTGAAATATCTTCCAATCTACTCTCGTCTTCTTTATCCCATCCTTTGATATAATGACCACCCACTTCACCTTGTGCTACCTTATTTGGTAACACATAAATCGCTGGTTTTTTTGTAATACATGCATATTCACACAAACCACAACCTGTACAAATATCACTATGGACAACAGGTATAAGATAAGCATGCTTACCCGTTCTTGAATTTCTACGAAACTCTAAAGTAATCGCTTCATCCAAAAGTGGACATGCTCTATGACATGCATCACATTGGATACCCCAAAACGCAACACAAGACTCTTCGTCAATAACTGCAAGCCCCATTTCCGCTTTGTTGATATCTAGTTCACTCTCTTTTTTGCCCTCTGGTATTATGCTGACCAGTCCTTCATCTAAAGCACCTGTTGGACAAACAGGAACACAAGGTATATCCGTACACATATAGCAAGGAATTTGTGCTGGTACAAAAAACGGCGTACCAATAGGCATATTATCACCTGGACGAGCCATCCTCAATGTTGACTTTTGCTTCGTCCGGTCAGGATTTGAATCCCTATTTTTACATGCTTCGGCACACTGTCCACATTTAATACACATTTTTAAAAAATCATCTTCGGTCACGGCTCCTGGAGGACGAAGAATAAGTGGAGCAGCTTTTGCTTCCTCTACATATCCTGTCCATACAAGACCGCCAAGTGCAGTTATACCTACACTTTGAGCCATTAGCGACATAAATCTTCTTCTGTCGCTTATAACTACTTTAGACTTTTTTTCTTTTGACTCTTGATTGCTCAAAACAATCCTTCCTCTGTATTAATTTCTTTTTTTATAAGAGAAAACCCTTATAAAATTCCTCTCTTCTTATACTCAAATGAGATCTGAGAGAGTAAAGCCCCTCCCAAATTTCTACGCTTTATATACTTTTACAGCACATTTTTTAAAGTCTGTTTGTTTTGACATTGGACAAGTCGCATCAAGACATACTTTATTGATAAATACTTTTTCATCAAACCATGGTACATATACAAGACCTTCTGGAGTTCTATTTCTACCTCTAGTTTCAACTCTTGCTTTTACTTTACCACGACGACTTTCAACCCATGCTAACTCACCTTGTTTAAGGCCAAGTTTTTTAGCATTGTTTGGATGCATATAACATAGTGCTTCTGGAACTGCACGATACAGCTCAGGAACTCTCATAGTCATTGTTCCACTATGCCAGTGCTCTAACACACGACCTGTACATAACCATAATGGGAATTTACTATCTGGCATCTCTGGTGGATCCATGTATGGTCTAGCGAAAATTTTTGCTTTATTTTTAAGCGCTTGTTTTCCTCTAGATTTATCTGGTCCTTTTAAATCACCTTGTAAAAGGTTTTTAGCAAGTGGTCCGTAGAATGCGTGTGAATTACCAGTTTTAGCCGTTGCTTTTGCAGCATACGGATCATACTTAGCATTAAATCTCCATTGTGTCTCTTTACCATCAACAACAGGCCATTTAAGTCCTCTAACTTTGTGGTAAACTTCAAATGGTGCAAGATCATGTGCATGCCCACGACCAAAGTCTGCATACTCTTCAAAAAGATACTCATGGATCATAAATCCATAACCTTTCCAAACTTGACCATCACTACCTTTTACATTTCTACTATCACCTGAACACTCAGAGTTATCATAACCTTGTTGAGGGAATTTAGTTGTATCTAGTTTATATGATTTTGCTCTATCATTTGCAAATAGAATATCATACATTGTAGAATTTTCATTATAACCCATTGCTTTTGCTTTTGCAATTACATCAGGTAGACCTTTTGGTGTTCCATCTTTATTTTTACCACGAAGTGGTTGAGCACCCCAAACATCTTTAACTGTAAATCTTTTTGATAATTCAACCCATTGCCAAGTATCACTCATAGAATCACCTACTGGAAGTACTTGTTGTCTCCAGTGTTGAGTTCTTCTTTCTGCATTTCCGTATGCTCCCCATTTCTCATAGATCATAGCAGTTGGAAGGATAAGATCCGCAACTTTTGCTGAAATTCCAGGATATCCATCAGAACATACGATAAAGTTATCCATTTCTCTTGCCGCTTTAATCCAGTGATTTGCAGCTGCAGAATCTTGATATGGATTACAAACATTTACCCATGCAAATTTAATAACACCATCTTCAATATCTCTATGGATTTTCATGATATGTTGGTTACCTACAGGATTTAGTGTTCCAGCTGGTACTTTCCAAACATTTTCAACAATTTTTCTATGTTTACCATTTTTAACCATCATATCCGCAGGAAGTCTGTGACAGAATGTTCCAACTTCACGTGCAGTACCACAAGCTGAAGGTTGTCCTGTTAGTGAGAATGCACCATCACCTGGTTTAGCTTGTTTGTTAAGTAAAAAGTGAACATTATATGCAAGTGTATTTGTCCAAGTACCACGAGTGTGTTGGTTCATACCCATAGTCCAGAAAGATACTACTTTTCTACCTTTTTCTACATAAAGATCAGCTAATGCTTGTAGTTTTTTCTTGAAACCTTCAAGTGATTCATTTGGATCACCTTTAGAAATTTGTGCTACATAATCAAGCGTATATGGTGCTAATGCTTTTTTATACTCTTCAAAAGAGATATGCCAGTGTTTTAATCCAGCTGGCTTATTAACCATTTTGTCACCTGCTTTATATCCATATGGAGCAAGTGAAGGTGCTTCTTTTTCAGAAACAATTTTACTCATCTCTTTATCAATAGTTTCCATTTCTAAAGCAGAGTATTTACCATCTTTAATTGATTTTTCACCCGCTCTTCTCATACCATAACCCATATTCACTGGGCTTGCACAGAAAACAATGTGTTTTTTGATAAAGTCCCAATCAATTGATTCAGGGTTATTATATACGATTTCTCTAGCAACATAGTTCCAAAGAGCCATATCAGTATTTGGTGAGAAAATAATTTCGATATCAGCAAGATCCGAAGTACGATGTGTATATGTAGAGATATTTACAACTTTTACACGATCTGGATCTGATAGTTTTCTATCAGTTACACGAGACCAAAGAATTGGATGCATCTCAGCCATGTTAGCACCCCAAGAGATGACAGTATCAGTAAGCTCGATATCATCATAACAACCTGATGGCTCATCAATACCAAATGTTTGATAAAAACCAACAACAGCAGATGCCATACAGTGACGAGCATTTGGATCGATCGCATTTGATCTAAATCCACCTTTCATCATCTTTTGAGCAGCATACCCTTCCATAACAGTATATTGTCCAGAAGCAAATACACCTACGCCTTCAGGTCCACTAGCTTTAAGTGCTTTTTTGATGTTAACTTCCATCTCATCAAAAGCTCTTTCCCAACTAACAGCCGCAAATTTACCTTTTTTATCAAACTTACCATTAGCACCAACTCTTAATAGTGGTTGAGTAAGTCTATCTTCTCCATACATGATCTTCGCATTAAAATAACCTTTAATACAGTTAAGACCTCTATTTACTGGAGCAGCAGGATCACCTTTAACGGCAACAATTTTACCACCTTTTGTAGCAAGCATGATACCACAGCCCGTACCACAGAATCTACAAGCTGCCTTGTCCCATCTCCAATCCTTCTGACCAGCTGCAGCTGCAGCTTCGGCCTCTTGAGGGATAGATATTCCAACAGCAGCAGCAGCAGTTGCAGCAGCAGTTGACTTCAAAAAATTACGTCTTGAAATTGACATTTTTCCTCCTTGTCGAATTTTATCGCTATTACGCAATACAACATGTTATCACTATTAATTTGAAGTTACATTGACATAGGTCAAAATAATTCAATTCTAAATAGGAGAAAAAATGGGTTGTTTATACCTCTGAGATGTTTATTAGTGATGGATACTTATTTCCATTTGTAAGTATCTCTTTGACTCTTTCTTGCCAAAACATACCAAAGAGTTTTTTATCTTCACTTGAAGCTGATCCTTGCATCATTTTTTGCATGAGTGGTTGCATGTTTGGATTTGCTGGAACACCTGATGGATCATATGTGACATCTACACTTTTACCTGTATCAATTCTTGTAAATCTTGCACTAGCGTTGATAGGCATACTAAAATCCATTAAAGAGTGACGTGCAAATTTTCCATTTAATCCTTTAAATCCATTTTTATCAGTAGCACCTGTGATATTAGAGATAACATTTGAAATGACACCAGCAACACCTTCTTCCATTGATTCTTTAAATGAAACTTTTATTCCACCTCTAATAGGTACAGAATCTGGGTAGAGTACTTTTAAAGCTTCCAATGTTATGAGATATGCACCTGCAACTGTTGGGCATGAATGTCCTGCATGCTTTACGATATTAATATATTTTATCTTGATGATGCCATCTTCAAAACTGCCTAAAAAGTCTGCTAATGGATCTTTGAGTGTGATTTGTGGTACATCATCGTAAAATGTTGGGTATGCCATGAATAATTCCTAATGTTTTGATATATGAATTGTAGCAGATTTCACTTTTTATACACAATTTTTTTATACAATTGGGAGATTTAAGAATCTGTTGTTCATAAAGCTGGTTTGTTAGGGTATTCCAAGCAGCAGGTATTAAAATAGCTTATATCTATTTTTAATACAATCGTCCTATAAGTAGACTTTTTACAAATGTTGCTTCTTCAAAATATTTTGCAAGAAGTCTAGTATGAACTACTTAATTATAGGAGAAATATTATGAAACCCTTAGACAGAAGAAAGTTTCTAAAAACAACAGCTGCAACTGCCGCAGTAACGATGACATCACCTATGTTTGCATCACAAAAAAGCACTGCTGGCGAAGATTATAAAGCAATTGTATGTGTTTTATTGGAAGGTGGTGCAGACTCATTTAACATGGTTGTGCCAAAAAATAGTACAAGTGATTACGCTAAGTATGCCAAAGCGCGAGGTAATATGGCACTCAAACGAGAAAATCTTAGAACTTTAGTAAACAGTGAGTATGGTTTTCACCCTAACATGCCAAGAATGCAGAGAATGTTCAACCATCAAAACTTAGCAGTTATTGCAAATGTTGGAACACTCAATCAACCTGTAAGTAAAACAGAAATTAAAGAGGCTAAAAAAGGTAAAGGAATATCCACACTACCAAATCAACTCTTTTCTCATGTTGCACAGAGAGATTTGTGGATGATGGCTGGAAATAAAGATATTGGATGGGCTGGTAAAGTAGCTGAAGCGTTAAATCAAGATTTGACAAATATCAGTGTTGGTGGTCAAAATGTAATGCAACAAGGTGGAGCAAAGACGACATTTATAGCACATGATGATGTATTTGGTGTGATTGATGATCCGACAAAAATTATGAAAAAGCTTAAAAGAGTTGGTGTAGATGTAAACTTTGATGCTGATGACAGTGTAAGCGGAAAATCTTTAGGTGAACAGCTAGAGATGGTGGCGCAGTTGATAGAGGCACGAAAAAGTGCTAATTTTCCAAATCGTCAAATCTACTTTGTAAGATATGATGGCTGGGATACGCATGACAAGTCAATTTGTGAAGGTAAAGATTGTGAAAGTGGTGGAAAGAAAATTGATAATCTTGACAGATCATTGGGTGCATTTGCATCTGCCTTAGAGCAGTTAGGGCTTTCTGAAAAAGTGACGACATTTACCACTTCTGATTTTGGTAGAACGATCACTTCAAATAACCAAGGAGCTGATCATGGCTGGGGTGGACATACCTTTGCATTTGGTGGTGCAGTCAAAGCAGGATTTTATGGGAAAATGCCAAAAGTCCAGAAAAATTCTCCAGATGCATTAGCAAATAATGCTGTTGTTCCTACAACTTCAGTTGAGCAATATATGGCGACATTAGTGGAGTGGCTAGGTGATGGAAAGATTGATCTTCAAAAAGTTTTTCCAAACTTGGGTAATTTTGATAAAAAGACACTTGGATTTATGGCGTAGTGAGGTATTGACATGAGGGATTAACCCCTCATGTTTTTATGCAGCTCCTAACTTTTTCTTAACATCATCATTTGCCATGCTTGGATTCCAAGGTGGATCAAAAGTAAGATTTGCAACTACACTTTCAACTCCTTCGACTTTCATAACAGCCTCTTTAGTCCAATTCATAAGCATCTCATGCAGAGGGCATGAAGGTGTTGAGAGCGTCATTGTTACGATAACATCTTTTTCATCTTTAATTTCTACGCCGTAAATGAGTCCCATTTCAACGAGGTTAAAACCTACCTCTGGATCGATTACGGTGCTAATTGCATCATAAACATCTTGTTCTGTAAAAGCCATTTTTATCCTTTGTACTATTTTATTGTCATCTTTTTACTGAGCAAAGCCCAGCAAAAATTCACGCTCTACTAAAGCACAATGCTAATGCATCGTATTCTATCCCTTATATTTGAATATATATATCACATTTCCTACCACTAAAAGTGCATTAATTATAAATAGTGCTTTTCCAATGGTGATCATACTTGTACTATCGGCTAATATACCGATAGAGAGAAAAAGTATCGTTGCTATTTTTGCATTAAATTCTATTTGACTTGCTTTGTCATGAACCATATCAGCAAGCATAGGTACACTTTGTTTTCCTACTAGTGGAGCGAATTTTTCATTCCAGACTAAGAAAGGGACGATTTTGTAGATATGTCCTACAACAAACGAACTGACAAAGCCTAAAATCAGAAATACCATAAAAATTTTCATCACTTTATCATTTGAGATAAATGGAATTAACAATGTTGAAAGTACCAAAAATATGCCACTTATAATCATATCTTGAGCATAAACATCAAGGTGTTTTCTCATCCTTTTTTTAATCATGTCATACATCTGATAAGCAAATGCTAAAATGGTAGCGATGATGAAAATTTGTACTAAGGTAAACCAGCCAAATAGTGCAGAAAGTGAAGCTGCAATGATTCCTGCTAATACATAATTAGTAATTTTTTTATCAAAATTATGAGAGAGCATAAACATAGGTATGAGGATGGTTGCGATAATAGACATCAAACCACCAGCAAATCCAAATAGCACAAGTACGATATGTGTATGTGCAAGACTTACGGTATCAAACTCTAAGTTTCCGTGTATAAGCCCCAAAGAAGCAAGCAATCCATAAGTGACTCCAAAAAACAAGATGACATGAATAGTAGTGATAAAATATGCCTTGATCTCCATTTTTGGAACTTTTCTAATAGAAAGTAGTACGTTACCTATATAGAGCAAAAAGGAGATATATAAAAGTATCGAACCATATCCTAAAAACTCAAACATACTAGGAGACAAAAAAGCACCGATAAAAGGTAAAATTCCTACTAAAAATAGTACTAGATGTGTATATGCTAAATCATTAGAATACAGTGGTATCTCCAAAACTACAGAGATAAGCTGATACATGGCTCCAAAAATAACACTCATCATAAATCCAAGCATAAAGACATGAATAAATCCTACAGCTTGTGGATCAAGATAATGAATCCCTAAAAAATCAACTCCATAAAAAATAGCTGCTGCCACAAAATAAAAAAATGCACCCGCAATAAAAAATGAAGTCACCAACCGTGAGGGTGGGGCAAAAGTAAAGTTTAGTGCCACTTTACTTAACCTTTACAAGAAGTTGATTCAAAATCTGTGCTAGGTTCGCCTTCGGCTTTTTTAGAAAATACAAGTTTGACTTTTCCATCAGCCATTTCTTCATCTGTCCATGTAAAATCAGCTTCTACTTTTGGAAGTAATCCCATCGGTTTTTTCATATTAATCATCACAAGTTTTTTATCCATGCTGTCAATGAGTTTTAGTCCGCTCATAGCATTTACCATTGGCCCTGGTGGTGTGCATAGACTTGAGTCAAATTCATAATAGGTAATTCCATCTTGTTCATATGTATAAAATGGCTCTGTTGCCCCTGTTACTTCAATCTGTTCTTTTTTCATTCTAAATCCTCTTTTTGTACGATATGAACCACGCATCTTGCTATGTGGAAACCTCTGGTGTATAAATCAGAAACAAAGAAGAATCCATCAGCACGCCACCCATTTCTACCTTTTTCTATTAAAAGACTACGCCCCATTTTCATATTGCCTTTGTTTTCACAAATTATGATTTTCCCATTCTCAAATTCTTCTTTTACTAACTTCATTCTATCTTTTGTTTGCTCATAGTGCCAAGCTATAACAAGAGCTAAAAATATAAACACTACTGGAAAGATTCTTATGAAAGAATTTTTTAAAACATATGAACGTGTAGTTGTAAATGCCGTAATAAGCAATAGAAAAGCAGATACAATTAATAGTCCACCTTCTAATATAAGAAAATCTTTCATGAAATCCCTTTTAAATGTTTTTCTTCCCACTCTAAAAACGAAGGTGTGAAGTATTTGAGTCTAACTTTTTTAAACTCTCGTGTAGAGTAGAGTGGTCGTTTTGCCTTATGCTCTATCTCATTTGCAATATCAGCGATGATGCCATTTGTCTCTTCTTTTGTTTTACCATGTATCATGGTAAAAAGATTGTATGGCCAGTTTGGATACTTTGGTCTGAGGTAACAGTGGCTTACGGCTGAAAATGCAGCTGCTTTTGCCCCTATCTCTTCACCATCTTTTTCGTCTACATCCCATACAGTCATCGCATTTGCGTTAAATCCAGCGTTTCTATGATTTAAAATACTTGCAAAACGTCTCATAACACCTGCTTCTTTGAGCTCATTTAAGTTTTCAAATAGTGTAGGGTAGTCAATATTTAAAGCGTTGATGATATGTGCAAATGGCTCTTGCGTAATTTCTATATCTTCTTGTGCTAATTTGATGATATCAAGATGAAGCGGTGTAAAATCAATCTCTTTTTTCACATGCTTTTTAACTTTCTCTTTTTTAGCATCTTTACCTGTAGTGTTTAGTTTGACTGAAATTTTAAAAAGCTTCAATGTTGGTAACATGATAAAGTTTTCAGCACCTGTTTGTTTTGCTAAAATTTCAACACTTTTTTCGAGTCCAATCTTTGAGTTTGGATCTACCGCGATGGTAAACCAAATGTTAAATTCATGGTCTCTTTCATAATTGTGTGATACACCAGGGTGTGCATTGATGATCTCTACAGCTTGGTCTATATTCTCTTCTTTGATTTCAAATGCAACCAAAGAAG
>JADGDK010000007.1:0-6216 GCA_016744895.1 Campylobacterales bacterium
CTTAAAAACATACTTAAACATGGTTCAACAAATAAAATTACCTCTATTTTAAACTAAAATAATTAAATATATTTAATTATTGTTTATTATTTTTTGATAAAATATTCCTAAACAATAATTAGGAAATATTATGAAACATAAAAAACTAACGATCCTAGCAACGACAACAATGCTTCTTTTTCTCTGTGGATGTGGAGGTAGTGATACGGTTGCTCAAGTTTTAGATGACAGTGAAAAAGTCACAGAACTGAGCGATCAAGATGATAACACAACAGATAACTCTGCCATTACAGTCGAATTTAAAACTGAAGGGACATATGATTTAAGCGATTATCTCTTTTCACTTCCAACATTGACACAAAAAACTTTTTCTGTCAAAACTTATACAGATGATACAGATCCAACAGATACCGTTTATGGAACTCAAGATGGTACTACATCATTTTATACACAAACCTATGATATAGATGGAAATCAAAGAATTTACAAAGAAGATGGTGAAATTGATACAACATACACCCTTTTAGATGACAGAATCCAAAGTGAAGATACCTCTGTTTCCCAACCAGTTGACATCGCTCGATTTGCAGATACTGGAAACTATTTAAGTGATACCAATAGAACTCTAACTTATAAAGACACAAACACAGCTGTAAATTTTAAAATTCAGTGTAGACTCAAAGAGCAATTGGCATCAAAAAACAATTTTCAAGACGTATTGCAAATTTTCTGTCAAAGTGACAATGAACTCTATAACGGAGAATTTTTTTATGCTAAAGGTATTGGAAGTATTTTAGAGATAAACTCTTTATGTACGCAAGATACAGCAGGTGATCTTAACTGTACAAATATCGTCTCAGAGTATAGAACTTTAAATTAAATTATTTACTCTAAAACTTATCGATTGACAAGTTTTAGAGTATGTGTTTATTTTACCGTTTCAAGGGCGTCTGTAAAGTCTATCACTATAGGTCTTGTTGCATCACTTGTAGCATTATATTCACTTGTTATCGCCCCTGTATATACCTTATTATTTTCCTTATATATAATTGTATACCTTACCACTCCATTCTCTGGTAAATTAGATACTTGCCCCTTGTCAATATTGTACCCAGTATATGTATAGTCAATTTTTGTGGTTTTTTTACCAGTTGCAGTTTCAAAATTTGCTCCTAATAAATAATTAAAATTATAAGTTATATCATGTAATATCTCAGTGCTTACAGGATTACAACTTTGATTATCATATATCACTTCTCTAATCTGTACTTTATTATCAAGGACTGTCTGATAACTTTGTTCTGATATTGTGCCGTCAGGATCACATGCTCCAACCCAACTTCCTTTTATATCAGAAGTACTAACATTGCTACTATCACCATCACTACCACAACCTGTTATCAACATAGCCAATAAGCTAGCTAACATTGTCACTTTTAATCTGTTATTCATTTAAATATCCTTAAATCTATTTTATTAATAATAAGAATTATTGTATCATAAAATATAAATATTAATAAATGTCGAGGAACATCCATGGATAACCAACCAATTACCATAGAAGGACGAAAGAAATTAGGTCAAGAGATTCATAATCTCAAGATGGTAGAACGCCCACAAACTGTCATCGAGATTGATATTGCTAGAGATCATGGTGATTTAAAAGAAAATGCTGAATACCATGCAGCACGAGAAAAACTTCGTTTTATTGAAGCTCGTATGGCAGAGCTTGGCGATCTCTATGATAATGTTCGTGAAATTGATCCTTCACAGTATACTCATGACAGAGTGATGTTTGGTTCTACTGTTACGATTGAGAACATGGATACTGAGGAACAGTCAACTTACACGATAGTAGGTACTTATGAGAGCAATCCAGATGTCGGACTAATCTCCTCTATCACACCACTAGCACGTCAGCTTATGGGAAAAGAGGAAGAGGATGAAGTGACAGTAAAATTACCTGCTGGTGAAATTGATTATGAAATACTCACAATCTGTTATCAAGAGATTATACTATCATGATACCTGTTGCAATTGTTGGAGCCAGCGGCTATACAGGATTAGAGCTTTTAAAAATTCTTATAAATCATCCAAAATTTGATATTACTTATGTAGCTACAAGTAGTGGAAAAACAACAGTAACTGAACTTCACCCTTCTCTCACAGGACTTTTTGACGCTCCAGTTAGAGTCGCAGATGCTAAAGAGATTGCAAAAAGTGCTAAGTTAGCATTTTTAGCACTTCCACATCGTGCCTCTATGGGATTTGCAAAAGAGCTATTAGAACTTGGAGTAAAGGTTGTTGATCTGTCTGCTGATTATCGTCTAGAGCTTGAGACTTATGAAAAACACTATTGTCCACATGAGGATAAAGAGCATTTAAATGAGTCTGTTTATGGACTTCCTGAAATGTATCGTGAAGAGATTAAAAAAACTTCTCTTGTGGCAAACCCAGGATGTTATCCCACTGCTGCAATTTTGGGACTATTACCTTTTGTAGATTTTATAGATGAGAGCTTCCCAATATTTATCGATGCAAAAACTGGAGTATCAGGAGCTGGAAAAAAATGTACAGAAAATACCCACTACATCTCCATCAATGAAAATATTTTTGCATACAATCCATGGAAACACCGCCATGAACCAGAAATTGCTGAAAAGCTTAGATTAAAAAGTGGTAAAGAGTTTGATATAAATTTTGTTCCTCATCTACTTCCTATCACTAGAGGAGAAATGATCGATTCATATATGCTTTTAAAAGAAGAAATTGATCCTATTCAAATACTTAAAGAGTATTATAAAGATGAATATTTTGTTCGTATCTTTGAAAATCCAGTAGATATGAAGTCATGTTCAGGAACTAACTTTTGTGATATCTTTGCAAAAGGCAGAGGGAAAAAGCTTTATATAAATAGTGCAGTTGACAATATCCTTCGAGGTTCATCATCACAAGCTGTGGCAAATGCAAATCTTATGTGTGGATTTGAAGAGAGTCTTGCACTTCCAACCATCTCTTATGTACCATGAGATAAAAGAGGGAGCACTCTTTATCTCTGATGCACACGACAATGAGACAAGAGATGGCTTTTATAACTTCCTCAAAAGTCTTAATGCCAGTGATACACTTCCTCCACAGCTTTTTTTGATGGGAGATATGTTTGAGTTGCTTGTTGGCGAAATCACTTATACTAAATCACTTTTTAAGGAGACCATAGAACTTATAAACACACTATCCAAAGATATTGAAATATTCTATTTTGAAGGTAATCATGATTTTAACCTCCAAAATATTTTTCCTAATGTTCAAATATTTTCAATTAAAGCACAACCAAAACTTTTTCATTTTATAAATCAAAAAGTTTTACTTTCACACGGTGATTTACACCAAGGTATGGGATACTCTCTATATACAACTATTATAAGAAATAATATTACTCTAAAAATTCTAAACTTTATAGACACTTTTACTCAAAACGCTATCTCTAAAAAAATTCTTTCTTTGCACCTTAATAAAAATATTTGCTACAAAGTACAAGATTTTCAACAAATCACTAAACTAAAACTTAAAAAGTACGATATAGGAATAACTGACATTGATTTTGTCTGCGAAGGACACCATCACCAAAACAAAGAATTTGTCTTTGAAACACTCAAATACAAAAACTTTAGTAGTTTTGCATGTGATAAAAGTTACTACAAAATAACCTTCGAGGATGGAATCAAGTTCAAAGAATTATTCTAAGGGGATAGTATGAATGATGACAATATCTTAAAGGTTGGATCCAATGAGATGGAACTTGTGGATTTTCGTATTCAAAGAGAGTCTGATGACAATATATATGAAGGTATTTATGGTGTCAATGTCTCTAAAGTACGAGAAATCATTAAACTTCCAAAACTCACAGAACTTCCAGGTGCTCCAAAATATATTGACGGTATATTTGATCTTCGTGGTGTTGTAATACCTGTTGTAAACTTAGCAAAATGGATGAATATAATTCCACCAAGTGAAGATAAAATTCAACTTAGAGTAATCATTACAGAATTCAACAATATTTTAATAGGTTTTGCAGTACACGAGGCACGTAGAATCAGACGAATATCATGGAAAGATATAGAATCCGCATCATTTGCATCCAATGAAGGTGCTTTTGATAAAACAAAAATTACTGGTGTTACTAAAATTGAAAACGATGAAGTACTATTAATTCTAGACTTGGAAAGTATCGTTGAAGAGTTAGGATTTTATAAACCCACAACAGAAGTTAGCAATAACAGTGTAGAAAAGTTCAAAGGAACTGCTCTCATACTAGATGATAGTTCAACTGCAAGAAGAATTGTAAAAGAGTCTTTACATAAAATGGGGCTCAATGTTGTAGAAGCACAAGATGGCGTAGATGGCTTAAAAAAACTAAATGAATTAATAAATATTTTTGGTGATTCTCTACCACAAGAACTTCGTATCATTATAAGTGATGTTGAAATGCCACAGATGGATGGTTTTCATTTTGCTTCACATGTAAAACAAGATAATCGGACAAAAAATATTCCACTAGTTTTTAATTCCTCAATTTCTGATCACTTTAGTGATATTAGAGGAGAGTCAGCAGGGGCAGATGCATATTTAACAAAATTTAATGCTGCAACATTTTATACAGAGGTTGCTAAAGCAATTCACGCTCATGAGCGTGATACACAACCTAAAACTGCAGTAGTGTAAGAAGGGAGAGAAAATGGATGATTTACAAGAAATAATGGAAGACTTTTTAGTAGAGGCATTTGAACTAATCGAACAGATGGATCAAGACCTTGTTGAACTCGAATCTAATCCTGAAGATTTAGAACTCTTAAATGGCATATTTAGAGTTGCACATACAGTAAAAGGTTCTAGTTCTTTTTTAAACTTTGATATTTTAACTGAGCTTACACACCATATGGAAGATGTTCTCAATAAAGCTAGAAAAGATGAACTTAAAATCACACCAGATATCATGGATGTTGTTTTACAATCTGTTGACATGATGAAAGCACTTTTAGAATCAATTAAAGAGACAAGTAGTGATAAAGGGAGTGGTATCGAGATCAAAGAAATTTGTACAAAATTTGATCAAATCTCAAATGGACAATCACTAGAAGTTATGGAAAAAACAACTGAAGAGCTTGCAATAGAAGAGATTAGTGCTGAAATATCGGTAGGAGAAGAGAAAAAAGAAGAAATCATCTCTCAAGAGCCGGTTATAGCTAAAGAAGCTGAAACAAAAGAGCCTGAAGGAGAATTAGATTTATCTGAAATGAGTGACGATGATGTTGCAGATGAAATCGAAAGATTACTTGCAATAAAAATGGAAGAAAAACTTGCAAAAAAAGCAAAAAAAGATGCTGGTACTCCAAAGCTTGAGGCTAGTGCTCCTATATTAGAGGTTGAGACCCCACTAGTAGCTCCAGCTCCAAAAGCCATTCCAACACAGACACCAGTATCCAAAGTAGTAGAAAAACAAAAAGCAAAAAAAGCTGCACCTGCAAAAAAAGCACCAAATACTCCAGAACAAACTATACGGGTTGAAGTCAGTAGACTTGACCACCTAATGAACCTTATTGGAGAGTTAGTACTTGGAAAAAATAGACTTTTAAAAATTTATGATGATGTTGAAGAGCGTTATGAAGGTGAAAAATTTCTTGAAGAATTAAATCAAGTAGTTTCATCTGTTTCTATGGTCACAACAGATTTACAGATAGCAGTAATGAAAACAAGAATGTTACCTGTTTCAAAAGTATTTAATAAGTTTCCAAGATTAGTACGTGATCTCTCTCGAGAACTTAACAAAGATATAGAGCTTGTACTTACTGGGGAAGAAACTGAACTTGATAAATCTATTGTTGAAGAGATTGGTGATCCATTAGTACATATGATCAGAAATTCATGTGATCATGGTGTTGAAACACCTGAGATAAGAGTAGCTGCAGGAAAACCAGCAAAAGGTACGGTAAACCTAAAAGCATACAATGAAGGAAATCAAATTGTCATTGAAATTAAAGATGATGGTGCAGGAATGGATGCTGATTTCCTAAAAATGATGGCACTTGACAAAGGTGTTATCACTGAACGTGAAGCAGAGACATTATCAGATAAAGAGTCTTATGGATTGATTTTTAGACCTGGTTTTTCAACAGCAGCTCAGGTGACTGGCGTTTCAGGACGTGGTGTGGGCATGGA
>JADGDK010000007.1:6226-49045 GCA_016744895.1 Campylobacterales bacterium
GTATAGGAATTGGTGGTACGCCAAAACCTTATTATGTTGTTAAAACAAATATTGAAAAACTAAATGGTATCATTGATATCGATAGTGAATTAGGCAAAGGTTCAACTTTCAAACTCAAAATTCCTTTAACTTTAGCAATTATGCAAGCTCTTCTTGTCAATGCGCAAGAAGAGTACTTCGCAATACCATTATCATCTGTTTTAGAAACTGTTAGAATTTCTATGGATGAAGTGTATACTATTGAAGGAAGAAATGTACTTCGCTTAAGAAACGAAATTCTTTCACTTGTAAGACTATCTGATATGTTTGGTGTTGAGCAGGTATTTGACAGCGGTGAACATGCATATGTCGTTATCATAGGTCTCGCAGAGACTAAGCTAGGTATCATTGTAGATGGATTGGTAGGACAAGAAGAGATTGTTATCAAATCTATGGGAGATTACCTTCAAGGAATAGATGGAATTGCAGGCGCTACAATAAGAGGTGATGGTGGGGTAACACTCATTACTGATGTATCGGCAATGATGAATCTTGCGAAAGAAGTTAAAATTGACCTAACACAAGAGTCAGCACATAATACGACACAACCAAAAGATAGACCAAGCGACTATAATGTGCTTATGGTAGATGATAGTAAAACAGACCGTACAATAATGAGAAAATCATTATCACCTCTAGGTATTACTCTAACTGAAGCAACCAATGGTGTTGAAGCACTTAATATTCTCAAAGCGAATGAAATTAATTTTGATACTGTTTTAGTAGATATTGAGATGCCACAGATGGATGGATATACACTAGCGAGTGAAATTAGAAAATATTCTAAATATAGAAATTTACCACTTCTAGCGGTAACTTCTAGAACTTCTAAATCAGATCGTCTTCGTGGTGTTGAAGTCGGTATGACCGAGTACATTACAAAACCATATTCACCAGAATATTTAATGAGTGCAGTCAGTAAAAATATAAAATTACCAGTGGAGGCATAGAGATGAGTGAGCAATTAGAACAGGTTTTAAAAAACCAACAAAGACAAATGGATGGCGAACTTGGTAAAGGACAACAAGAGGAAAACATTACACAACTTGTAGGATTTATTGTAGGAGAAGAAGAGTATGCTATACCCATCTTAAACATTCAAGAAATCATTAAACCTATTGAGTATACAAGAGTGCCGAGTACACCTGGATATGTGCTTGGAGCTTTTAATTTAAGAGGTAATGTTATTCCACTTATTGATTTGAGAATGAAATTTAACCTTCCATCCCAAAATCAAAACGAAGAGACACGTTATATCGTGATGAAAGATGGAGAAAATATCGCTGGTTTTGTCATCGATAAATTAACCGAAGCCATCAGACTTAAAGATAGTCAAATTGAACCAGCTCCTGAAACACTACACAAAGAGCAAGGTACCATTAGTGGTATCGGAAAAAGAGAGGATAGTATTTTAACAATCCTTAGAGTAGAAGCATTGTTAAAACGTAGTTTTTAACGTCTACTCTCAATAATGGTTTTTGCCAATGCAAAGTTGTTGGCAGCCATTAGATGTATTTTTGGATGCAAATCATAAATTTCGCCAAAAGTTTTAACACTTAACTCTAACCCTACTTTATCTTGTTCTTCATTAGATATATTTTTTGCATTAAAAAGTTTTTCACCCCACTCTTTTGGAACAAAAACACCAGGAACATGTGCTGTCAAAAATTGTGCCGTACGAAGTTTTGTAATTGGGAAATATCCTAAAATAAGCTGTGCATCACTCGCTTTACTTCCTGCTTCTACTTTAGCCTTTTCAAAAAGTTCCAATAACATTTGAGCATTTTCTACACTATATACTGGTTGGGTAATCACTCCATATGCACCGTGTTCGAGCTTGAGCTTCATCTTTTTTTGAAGCGTTTTAGGATTTTTTGCAAATGCATTGGCAACGGCAAAAGGATAAATAGGCTTTGTCCTCACATCTAAAGGTTTTCCAGCATAATCAATACCACCATTAAAACATTTGATGATATCCAACAAAAGTGTACTATTTCCTTCAAATACCCCTTTGGTCTTTGGCTGGTCACTCATAGATGCAGGATCACCAGTAAGTGCCAAAATTGCTCGAATATCTACATCATTTGCACCTAACAAATCTGATTGGAGTCCTATTTTATTTCGATCACGCATAGACATGGTTGCAATAGTCGGTTTTTTAAAAGCAGTTTGCAGTTTTAGGGATGCAAATAGCGCGTTATATTTCATTTTTGCAAGTGGAGAATCAGTTACCGAAAATCCATCTACCTTCTTATGAAGTCCCAACTCTTTAATGCGATCAATGATTGGATCAAAGGTTGCAGAGTGTTTTGGTGTTGTTTCAAGTGATAAAAATGTATCGTTTTTAAGTTTTTCTATAAATTGTTCAAACATTTTGGTATTATATCAAAAAAATTTAAGGATTTGTGTATGAAACTATGTGTGTTTGATTTTGACTCCACACTTATGGATGGAGAGACGATTGACTTTTTAGCAAGACCATTGGGATTAGAAGAAAAAGTTGCAGGGATTACAGAAAAAGCAATGGCAGGAGAACTTGATTTTTTTGAAAGTCTTACCACTAGAGTTTCACTACTTAAAGGATTAGAACAGTCAAAAGTAGATGAAATTTGCCAAAACCTTCCTTATATGCCAGGAGCAAAAGAGACAATTACTGCACTTAAAAAGCTAGGTTATACCGTTATCGTATTTAGCGGAGGGTTTAGAAATGCTACGTCGTACGCAAAAGATATCTTAGGTTATGATGCTGACTTTTCAAATATCTTACATCAAAGAGAAGGTGTTCTTACAGGGCTTGTTGGTGGAGATATGATGTTTGACTTTTCAAAAGGTGACATGATCGTACGAATCCAAAATCTTTTAGGTATTGATAGAAAAGATACTATGGTCGTAGGTGATGGTGCAAATGATAGATCTATGTTTGAACACGCAGATACAAGAGTTGCATTTTGTGCAAAAGATATCCTTAAAAAAGAGGCAAATATCATTATAGATACAAAAGATTTAACACAAATATTGAAGGAGTTATAAAAATGTACATTGAAGACGCAAAATTCTCACTTTGGTGTGATTTTATAGAGAGAGATTTTTTAAGTGATGGGTTAAATAAACTTATTGAAGACAAGATTGTAAATGGTGCAACAAGTAATCCTTCTATCTTTAAAAATGCTTTTTTAACTTCACCTGCTTACAAAGATGATATTGAAGCACTTAAAGGTAAAGATGCAAAAGAGATTTATGAGACTCTGGCTATAAAAGATATTCAAACTTCTGCCGATTTACTTGAAGATCTGTACAAAAATGGTGATGATGGGTTTATCAGTATTGAAGTTGATCCAACACTTTGTGATGACGCAAATGGAACTATTGAAGAGGCAAAGAGACTTCATCAGGCAATTGGACGTAAAAATGTCATGATTAAAATTCCTGCTACAGAAGCGGGATTTATAGCCATGGAGCAGTTAATAAGTGAAGGAATTCACATTAATGCAACTTTGATTTTTTCACCAGCACAAGCAAAAGGGTGTTTAGATGCATTTGAGAAAGGTTCAAAAAATATAACAGGAACTTTACCAAAAGCAGTTATTAGTGTTTTTGTAAGTCGCTTTGATAGAAAAATGGATGAAGCATTTTTTGATAGAAATATTAAAAAAGGACTTTTAGGGATCATAAACGCAACAAAAATCTATCATGATATACAAGAGAGAGGCTTACCAAATGTAAGAACTCTTTTTGCAAGTACAGGTGTTAAAGGTGATACATATGTTAAAGATTTTTATATCACAAATCTTTTATTGGAAAACAGTATCAACACTGCACCCATTGACACGATTGATGCATTTGTAAAAACAGGAATTAAAGAGCATAAAGAACCTATCGAAATTGATATCGTTGATGGATTCTTTGATGTCATAGAAAACCAAGAATTTGATATAGATGCTATCTATAAAGAACTAATGGATGAAGGGCTAGAAGCATTTAAAGATGCTTTCGCTGATATTTTAAAAGCACTAAATTAAATCTTTTTCACTGGAGTATCTACTCTTTTTGAAAAAGTGTAGATACAAAGGATAAAAATGACTGTAGTAGATATAAATGAGTTAGTTGAACAGAAAATGCAAGCAGATACAACAAATCAAGTACAAAATACACTCAATGAGACGACATCAACTAATCTTAAACAAGAAGCACATTTTGAAGCTAAAAAACTTGATTTCAAAATGCTTAAACAATTAGAGTTTTACCTAGAGGGGCTTATTAAGCATGGCGGTAGTGACTTACATATTAAAAGTTCTTCACTTATAAGAGGAAGAATCAACGGTGAAATGATGCCACTGTCCAATGAAATCCTAAGCTATGCAGATGGTATACAACTTGCAAAAGAGGTATTAAAAAGTAGATTTGAAGAGTTAGTTGAAAATAAAAGTATTGATTTTAACTATAAACTAAATGAAAAATATCGCTTTCGTGGTAATATGTTTTTTCAAACTGATGGCGTCTCTGCAGTATTTCGGGTTATTCCTGTAGACATTCCTAGTATGGAAGATCTAAAAATGCCAAAATCAATCGAAAAATTTTGTCACCTCAAACGTGGTCTAGTACTTGTAACTGGACCTACAGGAAGCGGTAAATCAACTACACTTGCTTCAATACTAAACCAAATCAATAAAGATCAAAGAAAACATATTATTACTATTGAAGATCCTATTGAGTTTGTTTATAAAGATCAAAACTCACTAATCAACCAAAGGGCAATTGGACAAGATGCATTAAATTTTTCAACTGCACTTCGTGCTGCACTTCGTGAAGATCCAGATGTCATACTTGTTGGTGAAATGCGTGATATGGAAACTATAGAGACTGCAATGCACGCAGCTGAAACTGGTCACCTTGTACTCTCAACCTTACATACTGTTGACGCAAAAGATACAATCAATAGAATTATCGGTATGTTCCCAGGAAATGAACAAAATAAAATTAGAATGTCACTCGCAGCAACACTTCAAGGTGTACTTTCACAAAGACTCATTAAAACTGTAGACAACAAAAGAGCCGCTGCTATTGAAATTTTAATCAAAAATGCACGGATTGAATCCCTCATAGCTGACTCTAGAGATAGTGAAATCACTGATGCCATTGCTGAGGGTAAAGATATCTATGGTATGCAAACTTTTGATCAAGCACTCTTAGACCTTTATAAAAATGGTAAAATATCTGAGCAGGAAACACTTTTAAATGCTTCCAATCCAAGTGATCTTAAAATGCAAATGACAAGCCACGATAGTGAATCTGGTGGTGAAGTTGACCTGAGTTCAAGTATGATTGATCTCAAAGTTACATAATAAGCAAATTTTTAGATAGCTTTTAGTATAATCCGCGTCTTAAATTAAAAAAAAGGACAACTATGCTAGAAGGTATCGTTAGAGATAGTATCGGTAAAAAAGCTACTAAAGCTTTCAGACGAGATGGTTATCTAATCGCCAACATTTACGCCAAAGGATTAGAAAATATCAATGCTGCATTTAAATCAAATGAGTTTATCAAAGCAGTAAGAGCAAAAGAAGCATTAATCTTTGATGTAAAAGTAGGAGATCAGACACTTCCAGTTGTGATTCAAGAGTACCAAAGAGATCCAATTACAAATCAACTTCTTCACGTTGATTTAAGAGTAGCTCAAGAAGGCGTATTATCAAAATACTTAGTTCCAGTAGCAACTACAGGAACACCAAAAGGTCTTAAAAATAAAGGTGTATTAATCATCTCTAAAAAAAGACTTCTTGTAAAATGTAAAGCTGAAGATCTTCCAAGCTCATTTACACTAAATGTAGACGATCTTGATGTTGGTGGTTCAATTCTTGTTAGAGATCTTGATGCAATTGAAAATGTTCAAATGATGGACGCAGATAGAGTTTCAATTGTTGGTGTTATTAAAGCTAAATAGAGCATATTTAAAATAATGACACTTATTGTCGGACTAGGTAACCCTACTGACAAATATAAAAACAACCGACATAATATCGGTTTCATGGTCATTGACAAACTTGTCGATGACCATAATGCTACAAACATTACAAAAGCTCCTTTTAAAGGTGCGCTTTATAAATCCAAAGACTTACTACTTTTAAAGCCATTTACTTATATGAACCTCTCCGGAGAGAGTGTATCAGCAGTGGATGCTTATTATAAACCAGACCAAATTATTGTTATCCATGATGAACTAGATGTTTCATTTGGAGTAATTCGTTTTAAAAATGGTGGTAGTCATGGTGGACATAATGGACTAAGATCTATCGATGCACATATCGGAGCTGATTATGATAGATTACGATTAGGAATTAGCCGACCAGAGTTTAAAGGTGATGTCACAAAACATGTGCTCAATGACTTTTCAAAAGAGCAACAGCCTTGTCTTAAAATTGTTATCGAAAAAGCTTGTGAAATTGTACTTGACTTGACAAGTTCAGATGTAAAATCTATCCAGCAAAAACATGCTTCTAAAAAAAGCTATTGTGATACTGAATGAAAAAGTACCAAAGATTTATCGCAAAACTCTATATTAAAAACTTTTTACTTGTTTTTCTTGCACTTGAATTCTTTTTTATTGGCATGGATCTATTACAAAATCTAAAACATGTTACTAATTCAGCAAATTTACAAATACTCTATACTGTAAATCAACTTCTTTATTACATCAATTTTACACTACCATTATCACTAGTCTTTGCAATGTTACTGTCAATTTTTAATATTTTAAAATCTAACGAATTAGTCTCCATGTATGCATTGGGCATTTCAAAATATGAGGTTGTCAAGCCTATACTAATCATTGCATCCTTTCTTACTGGATTTTATATAGCACTGAACCTTCTTCCTGATTTTGTTGATGCATATGAAAAAGCAAAAAATATTAGAAAGTATAATAATCCCGATAGAACTACTAAAGCAATGTTTTTAAAATCAGACAATACTTATGCCTATATCGGAGAATTGTTTCCCGAGCAAAAAACAGGAACAGATCTAAAAATTTTCATTACAAAAGAACATAAACTTGTAGAAGTACTCGAAGCAAAAAATGCTACTTTTCAAAACAATCATTGGAATTTAACAGATGTAACCTCTATCAAAATTCCTGATTTAAACCAAACATCAAAAGATACAAAACTTATTATTCAAAAGTATGAAAGTAAAGAAGTACTCCACGGATTTAAACCCAAAATCATTGACACACTTTTTCAAAGAATCGCAAAATTAACCATTTATGATTCATTTTCAGCAATAAAACTACTTGACAAACAAAATTTAAACAGTGATAAAGTAAGGTCTAATCTCTATACAATGCTTTTCTTTCCACTCTTCGCTCCTATTGTTATATACGGACTATTTTTTCCACTTCCTGCACAAAGAAGAGGTACAAATATAGCACTACTTAGTACATTTTACATTTTTAGCATCTTAAGTATATGGGGGATCCTTTTTACCTTTGCAAAAATCTCGGTAAACGGTTCTATATCACCTGAAATTGGAATCATTATACCAATACTTTTACTGGCACTTGCAGCTATATTTGTCTCAAAGAAATATGCAGTAAGACATATTTAATTTTTTTGCTATAATATTTCTTATGAAAAGAATAATAATAGTTTTAATAACACTCACAACCTTACTCTCAGCTAAAATGCAAGTATGTGTCTCTATCCTACCGCAAGCTTTTTTTGTACAAAAGATTGCAGGGGATTTAGTAAATATCGAAGTACTCGTCAAACCGGGATCTTCTCCAGCAACCTATGCGCCAAAACCAAGTCAACGAAAGCTCATATCTGATGCATCACTCTATTTTACTATTGGTGTTGCTTTTGAGAAAAACTGGCTTCATAGATTCAGTGCCGTTAATGATCAAATGAAATTAATTGATACTACTAAAAAAATAGAAAAGATCTCTATGCAAGAAGATAATCATCACGACCACAACCATCACGCTGGACATCACCATCACGCTGGTCTAGATCCTCATGTCTGGTTAGATCCTATCCTTGTAATTTCTCAAATTGAAATCATTGCAAACGCATTGGCTGCTGAAGATCCTCAAAATGCACCTATATACCTCCAAAATAAAGACCAATTTTTAAAAGAACTGCATAACATTGATATAGAAATCAAAAAGATATTAGCAGAGACAAAAAATAGAAAATTTATTGTGTTTCATCCTTCATTTGGATACTTTGCTAAAAGATATGACCTTGAACAAATTGCTATTGAAAAAGAGGGAAAAGAGCCTAGTGTGAAACATATCAAAAAGGTTATTGATTTTGCTAAGGAACATCATATAAAAAGCATTTTTGTAGCACCTCAATTTTCACAAAGAAGTGCAAAACAAATTGCAAAACAAATTGCAGGAACAGTTAAAAACATCAATCCCCTTTCAATAAAATGGGATGAAAATATGCTAAACATTGCGAAGAGTTTTGAAAACAAATAGTCTAAGTACTACAGAATTAGATAAATTAGTCATTTGTAGAAAATGTGCTACGCTTCACAAAAAAACAGTACTTACTCGTAAAACAAAAGCGATCTGTACTACGTGTCATAGTACCCTTTACAGAAAACATGAAGATCTCTTAAACAAATCGCTCGCACTAAGTATTACAACACTTATTTTTTTCATCACTGCTAATCTTTTTCCAATTGTTACTATTGATCTTAGCGGTAGTATTAGTGACATCTCGCTCACTTCAGTATTTTTAACTATGATTGAAAAACAGTTCTATTTTGCAGGACTACTTTGTGCTTTTGTAATTTTTCTGCTACCTTTTTTACTTATTGTAAATTTTATAACCTTACTGCTATTTATGAAATTCAAGATCAATGAACGTGCTGTTAAAAAAATGTTAGTTGTCTTATCTACGCTACTTCCATGGAATATGGTTGAAATATTTTTAATCTCTATTTTAGTTGCGATGGTTAAACTCATTGGATATGCTGAGATACATTTTGGAATTTCATTTTGGGCGTTAGTTTTATTTGTATTGATTGACATGTATATGATTAAAAATATTAGTATGATTGCACTTTGGGGACTTAAAGAGAGAGTCTATGAATCGTAATGCAAAACTCATCAACTGCCCATACTGTCAAGCAGTCAATAATGATGCTGGAGATGAGACTATATGTCGTAGATGTGACTCTACAATCCACCACTTTGAACATATTAGTTTTCAAAAATCACTTGCCTATCTTATTACTGCAATAATTTTATTTATTCCTGCAAATTTATATCCCGTACTCATTACAGAACAGTTTGGATCACAAAGTGCCAATACAATCATAGGTGGTGTTATCGTACTTTGGGAAGAAGGTTCCTATCCAATTGCACTTATTATACTTTTTGCATCGATATTTGTACCAATTATCAAGTTTATTTTAATACTATACTTACTTATAAGTACAAAATTAAAAATATATACACATAAGATAGATAAATTAAGGTTATTTCATATTACAGAACTAATTGGTCCATGGTCAATGATAGATGTATTTGTCGTCTCTATTTTGGCAGCTTTAGTACAAATGACAAATGTCCAAATCCATCCAGGAGTTGGGATCACAGCATTTGCCATGATGGTCTTTTTTACGCTATTATCAGCATTGGCTTTTGATACACGACTCATATGGGAGAAAAAAGATGCCTAAAAACATACCTGAAGTAGAAGTCATTCAACATAAACGGCTTTCTATTTCTATCTGGCTTATACCTATCGTTGCATTGCTTATCTCACTTTGGCTTGCATATCAATACTTTTCACAATTAGGTCCAGAAATCACCATTGAATTTCAATCAAGTGCAGGTCTTAAATCCAAACAATCACAGATAAAATTTCGTGATGTTACAATAGGGATCGTCAAAAAAATTGCCCTTAAAGATGGAGATAAAGGGGTTATTATAACCGCTAGAATAAATAAAGATGCAACTCAACTTATAAATGAAAATGCCAAATTCTGGATCGTTAAACCAAAAATTGATAAAACAGGAATTACAGGACTTGAAACTTTAGTTTCTGGAAGTTATATAGAGATACATAGCACAGATAAAGGTAATTTTGAAGAAAACTTTATAGGTCTAGAAGAACCATTTTTAGATGAAAAAAATGCAAAAGGTAAACACTTCAAACTAAATGCTCCAAACTCTTATGACATTGAACAAGGCTCTTTAGTTTACTGTAGAAATGTTGAAGTTGGGGAAGTTAAAAATGTTAATCTCTCTACAAATGGTGATATGGTCGAATTTAATATATTTGTGAAAGAACCATATGAAAATTTCATTAATGCACAAACACAATTTTTCTATATGAGCAATTTTAAAATTGATCTAAGTAAATCCCGACTTGATATGTCACTGGCTTCCTCTTCACAAATTCTTTATGGAGGTATTACTTTTAAAACACCTAGCAAGCAGATACATCAATATCCTATAAAAGATAATTTTATCTTTCCACTCTTTGCATCTGAGGGAGATGCAAATACAAAACGTATAGGTTATAATTCTGAAAATATCAAAACTTTTCAAATGCGATTTAGCAATAATCTTGCTAAATTAGAGATCGGTGCACCTATAAAATTTTTAAATTTTCAAATCGGTCATGTTGTCAATATTGAGTCATCTTTCAATTCTCATAAAAATCAAATTATCTCAAAAGTTTTAACAGATATTGATACTTCACTATTTAATCATGAGTTAAATAGCTCTTTGAAAAAAGGATTAGTTGCGCAATTGGCTAAAAGCAATCCATTATTGGATAGTCTCTATATCGAACTTGTCTATGATCAAAATAGTAGCCCACAAAAAATTTCCTCCGCTAGACCTTATGATCTGTTCCCAACAAAAAGTGTTGTATTTGATGATATGGGAGCAAAAATGCAAGCACTTCTAAACTCAATTACTATTTTATTAGATGATAGTCAACAACCGATACAAAATATCCTTAAAAATTTAAATAAAACAATTAAAAATACAAATGCACTGGTCGCTGGAAATGAACTAAAAAAACTACCTAAACAGATAAGTAAATCTCTCATAGAGTTTGAAAATACACTCAAGACAACAAGAGCATTAGTAAATAGTAACTCTAAAATGAGCGATGATGTTTCTGAATCTATGAAAGAGGTAAATAAAGCTTCTCGTGCTTTAGAACGTGTACTTAGAAAAATTGATCACAAACCTAATTCACTTATATTTGGAGAGTAACATGAAGACATTTTATATTTTTTTAACACTTTGGATATTTATTGGATGTAGTGCTCCAAAAAGTTATATTCTTGATAATAAAAGTGTCCCTGTTGTAAATACAACATTGAGTCAAAGCATAGGTATAAAAACTATTGAATTGCCTCAATATTTATTAGGAAAAGAGATCCCTTTTTTACAACATGATAATCAAATCATCTATCTAAAAGACAAAAAATGGGCAACTTATCTCGATGAACACCTTACCAATAGAATTGTTTCAACTATTCAAAAATCTTTTAGCACCCCTAAAGTTTATAAATATCCACAAAATACTTCAATCAAACCTGATATTATTATTCAAATCACGATTAATAAATTTATAGCAACTAAAAATAGTGTCGTACTTGATGCCACCTGTTCAAGAAATGGTAAAAGCAGACTTTTTGCTATAAAAAAATCATTAAATTCTCAAGAAGATATTATAGAAACTATGAATAGTGCATTTAATGATTTGGAAAAAAAGTTAGTCGAAGGCTTAGGCAATCCCTAAAAGTGACGATTTAAAAACAAAAGGAATTTAAATGGGTAATTTCATACACGAAACAAGTTATGTAGATGAAGGCGTAGAGCTAGGAGATAATACAAATGTTTGGCATTTTTGCCACATTATTAAAGGAACTACTACAGGACAAAGTTGTTCATTTGGACAAAACTGCGTAGTGGGTCCAGAAGTAAAACTAGGTGATCGTGTTAAAGTTCAAAACAATATCACAATTCATGATAGAGTAGAAATTGGAGATGATGTACTTTTAGGACCATCTGTATCTTTTGCAAATGCAGTCAATAGAAGATCTTTTATCTGCAGAAAATTTGAAATGAAATGGACAAAGATTGCTCAAGGTGTTACTGTTGGAGCAAATGCAACAATTGTTAGAGGTTCTCAAATTGGGGAATATGCAGTTATAGGTACTGGAGCTTTAGTAAACGGTGAAATCAAAGCATATTCACAAGTAGGAGGAGTCCCAGCAATTCATACAAACTGGGTTGGAAAAAGTGGTGATCCACTAGAATTTACAGATGATGGAATTGCAGTTGATGAATTTACAAGTACTAAGTATAAATTAGAGGATGGAAGTGTAACTGAAATTTAGTTAAAATGTCTGAATGAACAGACAAATCCTAATCAAAGACCTATCATTTGCCTATGGCAATAATGTAATCCTAGAAAATCTCAATTTTGAAGTTTTTAAAAATGATTACATTGCCATTATAGGACCAAATGGTGGAGGTAAAACAACACTTTTAAAATTGTTACTTGGATTTTTACAACCAACCTCAGGAAAAATTGACATTTTTGGCACATCACCTCTTAAAATGAGACAAAAAATTGGCTATCTTCCACAATATATCAACTTCAATATGGATATGCCTATCAATGTTTTAGATATCACACTTCAAGGAAAATTAACAAAATCTAAACTCTTTTATAACAAGAAAGATAAACAACTCGCATTAGAAAAATTAGAACTTATGAATGTTGGACATCTAAAAGATAGAAAAATTAAAGACCTTTCAGGAGGACAAAGACAAAGAGTACTTTTAGCACGTGCACTTACAAAAGAGCCCGACATACTTATATTAGATGAGCCAACAGCTTCAATAGATCCCGAAGGACAAAAAGAGATTTATGATCTTTTAAAATCTCTACCACTCACAAAACTTATCGTTAGCCATGATATCAATATCCTCTTTGAAGGGGTAAACAAAGTTGCACATATAAACAAAACCCTACACCTTCACGATAGCGTTAACCATGATATAAATCTCAAAGAAGGTCACTTTTGTGAAATGGAACTTCTAGACTACTTTAGGAATCATAAATGCTCGCATTGATGGAAAATGCTTTTATAGCATCTTTTTTACTCTCCATTGCTATTGGTATCATCGGTTCATTAATGCTAATAAACCGTTCACATTTTATAGCTGCAAGTATTGCTCATGGAAGCTATGGAGGTATCGGTATCGCCATCTATTTTGGCTTTTCTATCTTACTCTCCACGACACTTTTTGCACTTTTTTTAGCCTTGATTTTAGCAATGATTACTTATCAGTATAAAGAAAGAAGCGATACACTTATTGGAGTCATTTGGGCAGTTGGAATGAGTATAGGTATTATTTTTACCGATTTAACACCTGGCTATCATGTAGATCTTATGAGCTTTTTGTTTGGTGATATACTGATGGTAGCAGATGCAGATATTTTATTTATGGTGGGAGTTGATTTACTGCTCATTGTTTCTATATTTTTCTTATATCATCGATTTTTAGCCATCTCTTATGATCGAGATTTTGCAGAAATTCAAGGACTTCGTGTTAAAACAATTTATACATTTTTAATGATTCTTATGGCATTGACAGTGGTTATGAGTATCAGGTCTGTGGGTTTAATCTTAGTCATTGCACTTTTTAGTATTCCACCATTTGTCGCCGAAAAACTGACTACAAATCTTAAACATATGATGATTGTATCTATGATTTTAGCATTTGGATTTTGCCTTGGTGGACTCTTTTTATCGTACCAATTTGATCTCTCAACAACACCATCAATTATCATCATAGCTGCTACATTCTTTTTTGGCTCACTGTTTTACAAACAAAAAGAAGTTTTATGAAAGGTATATTGATCTCATTATTAATTGGTCTAGGATTTTTTACTATATCTCTTTTAGGATTTAGTGTCAATCATGCACTTTTAATTGCAATAGTTGCTTTTTTAGTGACGCTTTGGACCAATGGAGCATTACCTCTTGGTGTCGTTTCATTATTACCTCTGATACTTTTTCCAGCTCTAGGTATTATTGATATAAACACAGTTGCCCCTAACTACTCTAAAACAATTATTTTTTTATTTATTGGTGGTTTTATGATGTCAATTGCTGTAGAAAAGATTGGACTACATAAATATTTTTCTGCAAAACTACTCTCATTGTTTCCTAAAACTTCAACAGGTATTATCTATGCGTTAGCAATTACAGCGGCACTTCTAAGTGCCCTACTCTCTAATACTACTATCACCCTGATGCTCATGCCAATAGGTCTATTTTTAACTGAAAACCTAAAACTAAAAATACGATTTTTATTAGCGATTGCTTATGGGGCAAGTATTGGTGGTATTATTACACCCATTGGAACTCCACCAAACCTCTTACTCCTTGGTTTTTTAGAAGAACAAGGTGTAAATGCACCTTCATTTGGAGAGTGGATGGTTATGGTTTCTCCAGTTGCATTTTTAATGCTTCTTTTTATACCTTACCTTTTGGCATTAAATGTAAAAAATGAATCTGTTAAAGAGATTGATACAGCAATTCCCGCACTTAATAATGCACATAAAAGGTTATTGTGGATACTAGGTTCTTTGGCAGTTGTCTTACTATTAAATACCCCTTTAAAACCTTATTATGGTGGGTTGGGACTTGATGAAAAACTAATTCTTTTAGGCTATGGACTATTGATGTTTATGCCAAAAATTGGCTTTATTGAATGGGATGATACTAGAAAGCTTCCTTATGAAATCATCTTTTTATTTGGTGCAGGATTTTCTATCGCCTCTGCATTTTCACATACAGGACTTGCAGCAGATATTGCACATAAAATCTCTTTTATCTCTACTATGCCACTTTTTTGGATGTTTATCCTTGTTGCACTATTTGTCAGCTTCTCAACTGAAGTGACAAGTAATACCGCACTTACCTCGATAGCACTACCGATCTTTTATGAGTTTGCAAAAGATATGGGAAATGATGGAATTGTTATGATGATGGTAGCCACCATTGCAGCTTCATATGCATTCATGTTGCCTATCGCAACACCACCAAATGCTATTATCATGAGTAGTCGTGTTATCAAAGTTGGGACAATGGCTAAAGTTGGAGTTGTGGCTAATTTTATTGGGGTTTTTGTTGTAGCAGTTGTAGGCTATCTACTATGGAGATAAATAGCCTATGAAGATTATTTTACAGTAACAACTACACTATCACAAGCTTTTTGTCCTGCAATATCTTCTATATACAATTTTAAAGTATGTTCACCCACTGGAAGCGTACCAGTAAATTTAGCTTCTTCAGAGATCGTTTCATTGCCCTCTTTCCACTCAAAATTGGCAACATCATCTCTGCAAATTGCACGACCTGATAAAGTAACATTTTGATCAGCACTGATTTCAACATCTACTCCAGCATCTGCAATTAATGGCATGTCAGCCTCTTCAATACCTACTAAGACACAAATTCTATCAATTGCAGTTAAGTTTTGCTCATCTGTAACGATAAGTGTTGTCTCATACAAACCTTTTGTACCAAACTTATGCTCAAATGAACTGCTATTTGTATCAAGTGGACATGCACGCATGCTTGTCCAACTAAAAGTTAAGTTTTCATCAGGACCATCTGGATCGGAACTTTGATCAGCTGAAAATTCTACAGTTGTACATGGAGGTACTTCAATCAATTCAGTACTACCATTTGCAGTAACAATAGCAATAGGTGGAATAGGCTTAACTTCACCTTTCTCCTCGATATTGCCAGTTGCTGGTACAACAGTATTAGTTGGCGTATCAGTAGATGTTGTAACTGTCCCAGACGGTGTCACACTTTTTACCTCTGAAACATCATCTTCACAACACTCACCACCACAACCTACAAAACTAAATAATCCAGCAAGCAATACTGTAGTTTTTATAATTTTTTGTATCTTATACATTACAAACTCCTAATTCATATTACTTGCAGTATCGGAATAAGTTAGAAATACTTTAGGAATAAATAAAAAGAGGGGAAAAATTAAGTCACCCAAAGGTGACATAATTTTTTAAAAGTTATACGTAAGATAAGCTTGGATATCGTTTGTTGCGTCGTCTGTACCATCAGCATCAGTATTGATTAATGCTAAAGTCACATCTAAATTACCAATAGATTTACCAGCAGTTAGAGCAATTTCACTTGTTGCATCACCATTTGTTTGATTTTCCCAATTTGTATAGAAAATCCCAAGATCAGCAATACTATCTACACTGTATGTAGCAGTTACGTTGTATGCATCTGTATCACTTGCACCTTGACTTCCAACATCCCACCAACCAGCTGTATAAAGTGGTGTTTGTGCTCCACCAAGATTTACAAAACCTAAGGCTCCAGAAGTTCCACTCATTTTATCCACTGTTGAATAAGCGGCACTTAAACCAATTCCATCATAGTCATAACCAATTTTAACACCAACTGCATTACCATCTGAATCATCAGCTCCATCTAACATACCATATTGCCCACCCAATGTAAAACCGGCAACATTAGTTTCAGCTTGAAGCCAAGCCACATTTGCAGTACTTGGTGCTACAAAATACCAAGCTTGTGCATCTACAGTAGGAATTAATTTTGTTACAGCACCAAAAGCATAAGCACCTTCATCTGTTAAAAATTTAGTAAAACCATCACCAATATTTTCAGCTTTTACAGTTGAACCACCAGCAATATTACTTCTTCCAACCCATGCACCAACTAATGTAGTATCTGTAATATCATTATTAACTGCTGTAATCGCATCATATGTATTTTTAGCGATATTCCAAGTCTCAGTAAATACCATTGGCGTTTCTAATGATTGACGACCTACGATCATTGTAGTATTTGAAATACCATCCAAGGGAGTAAAGGTAAGATTCAAAGTATCAATCCAAACACCATCTGCTAAATCATCACCATGGTCTACCCATGTACCAGACACTAACGTATTTTCAAGACCCATTGTAGAAATACCAGTAACACCATAGTTTAGTTTTACACATGTATCACATGAACCAACGGATGCTGTTCCACCTAATTGGACTGCTGCATTTCCATATGATGTAGCTTTATTAAAAAGGTCACCATCATTTGCATCATTTGTGCCATAAAATAAACTTGCACTTCCAGTAAAACTCTCATTTTTAATATCAGCATATGCAACTGTACTTATCATAGCAATGGTTATGATACTTAATCCTATTTTTTTCATTCAATTCTCCTTATTGTTAAAAAATATAAATACATTATATAAGACAAAATTGATATTTAATAACACTAAACTGATTAATTTTTAAGCAATAATAGGAAATTCAACTATTGTTTTTTCATCTTTTATAATGAGCATTACATCTGCTTCAGAAGCAAGTACTTGTAATGGATTACTATTTTGTATATTAATTTTATTACTACGTATAATAATATTACAAATAGGATATGACTTTCCATCTACAACCATGTTTTGGCCAATTTTTATTTTAACTTCTATCTCAATCTCTTCACAATCGACATATTCTAAAAAAATATGATTTAAAAGCTTTAAAAAGTTCTGAACATGAAGCTTCATATCAGGTATAGTAGGATCTAATAATTCAGTAATTAATAGACTTCTATTTGCAAATATACTATTTTTAGCCAACTCTAAAAGTGCAAATAAACTCGTAACTGTTGTATCATCTTTTTCTGTATTAGAAGATACATTTGTCATCTCTTTATAAAGTTTGATACCTATTTTTTCATCATCTAAATATCCAACTAAAAGAGCACAAAATGTATACCTATCATATCTAAGGTGTACCTGACTTACTCGAGTTCCAAAGCTTTTTGGTGCATAATTTACTGCCAAATCATAAAGCTTACTTGGTGTTACAAAGGAGAGTAAATACTCTGCTTCATAATTATAATGAAGTAGTTTACCACTGCTACTAAAGATAATAAAAGGATTCAAATCATACTCTAAAAATGTTTCGTTAAGTTCTTGCATCTTCTTACTCCTCTAGTCCATATTGATTTATTTTTTTACGCAGTGTATTCCGATTTATATTTAATGCACCAGCCATCTGTAATTGACTTTTATACTTAGTACGGCTTGCTTTTATAAGGGGTATCTCAAATATTTCTAAAAGCTCTTTATATTCAGATCTCTCATCCATCTGTTTAAGTAAAAAGCTTTCAAGAAGTATTGCAATTTGATCATTCGTAATAGAGTCAAAAATCACGCCACGATATATAGACTCTTTTAAAGTAATGCTATTTTTTGAAAAGTCCAATTTTATATTATCTATTTTTACATCAGTATCAAAAAGTTGATTTGCCTCTTCAAGATAACTATCGCTAAGAACAACTAAATCTTCTTTACGCTGACTAAGTGGCGATAAGTCAATTCTTACAGCAAATTTTTCACTAAAACTCTCTTTTTCTTGTGTTGCTGTAGCGATAAGCTTAATATTATTTTTTTCAAGTTTTTCGATAAACTGTTTGATATTATTAACTTTATCAATATCTGAAAGAATCAAAACATCAAAATCTTCTAATTTAATACTATTTTCATGTAGCATCTCTTGAAAGTCTAATGCATCATAATGAGTTGCATCTGAGGCTATGATATTTGCCAAAGCTTTCTTTCCAACTCCTATTTCCCCAAATATCAAAACAGCAACAGGCAACGTAGAAGCAAGTGTTGCCATATTAAGTGCATTTTTAGATGCTTGTGAGTGTGCTATAAATTCATTCATATTTATCCTTGATAAATATAATTTTACAATAAAGTGCCTAAAATTTAATCAATAAAGATAATCACTTGCTGCGCGAAAACCAATTGTATGCTCTTTAAATCCAAGACCATATCCAAGTCTCACGGCACCAATACCTACAAGAAACTCATCATTGAATGAATTAGAGCCACCACGTGCTATAGCAGAAAAATTATCAACATATCCAGTATCCATATTACTAATCGCTAAAATATCATTTGCTCCAACTCTTGAAGCTGTATCGTGAAACTTTCCAACTCCATGTATAGAGTTTAGTATGGTTTTATCATCAAGAATTGGTTTCCACCATGATGGTGCACTACTCAGTTCACTATACTCTTTTTCTCCACTATTAGCTTCAATAAATCTATCTTCTATTGCAATCATTCCTGATGTCCACTCAGCAACACCACCTGACAGATCATATACATTCACTTTATAATTTTTTGGCACATATGTATCTTCGCCAAGAATTGAATTCTCTATTACAAAGGTACGTCGATTACTAGTACCATTTATATCCCCTTGGTAAAGTTTACCAGCTCCAACTACATTACCTGTCCAATTTTCTGGATTGTTTATAATAAGTTGCTCAAGGTGCATCCACTGTTTTTCAGTAGGCAGTAAAATTGCATATCCACCATCTATCTGAGAACTTTGCAATGAAATTACTGCTTCAACTGGACTAAGATTATTAACAATTTTTCCACTTTCATTAAAAAATACGTTTAAAGCATTAAGTCCTGTAGCTTTTGAATCCAAGTCTGTTAAATACCCACTATCCAATGGTAATGATTTATCAAATTTATTATATCTTCCAGCGGCATTATAAACTTGGAAATTTTCTGAAATAAGGTCTTGGATATTTATTGTACTGTTTATACTTACAGTTTCATCCGTTGTATTATCCTCTTTTGCTTCAAAAACTGAGAGCCAAAATCCACCCTCCTCTACACCATCACCATCGACATCAAAACCTCCAGGGATATAGACAAAATTATTTTCTAACATGAGTTTACCTTGATCACTCTCATAAATCCATGAGGTATTCGTTCCTGACTCAGATAGCTCTGTTACACCATGACTTCTATCTTCACCACAACCATTTGCAAATAGTAAGACAATTACTAATGATGTTATATAATATATATTTTTCATATCTATTTCCTTAATGTAATACTGCTTCAATTCTTCGATTTTTCTCTCGACCATGCTCGGTGTCATTATCTGCTATCGGATTTAAATCCCCTTTTCCAACTGCTTTTATTTTTGATGCATTTGCCCCATATATGATAAGTAATGTACGAACAGCTTGTGCTCTTTTGGTTGAAAGTATTAAATTTTTTGCTCTTTGGCCACTATTGTCAGTATAACCTTCAATCGTAACATTTAAATTTGGATTGTTCTTTAAGTAATTTGCAAAGCGTTTAACACTTGCTTTTGATCCTTCTTTTATGAGTGTCGAATCTGACTCAAAACCAATTTTTAAATCTTGTCGTTTTGTTTTTACAAAGATACGGTTTTTTACAGGTGATGCAACAACAGGTTTTACTACTGGTTTAATCTCAGTATCTTCTACATAATTTACTTCTTCTGGTATTACAATAGCATTAATAATTGTACAGCCATTTATATCTGTGGCACTTCCAACAGGTGTATGAGGACATTTATCCAAATGATCTGCAATACCATCTCTATCACTGTCAACAGCCATTGGTTCTTGATATTCAACTACTTGAGCAGTTTGTGGTATTACAACTTCAGGAATGTAAGAAGTCTCATTCTCAATTGGAGCACGTACAACTTCTACAAAAAGAGGGACATCGATACCCAGCATAAATGCAAACTCATTATCCTCATCACTACTACCAAACATTTGCAAAGCTTTAAACTCTGAAACAAAAGTAACACGATCTGTTAGTGGATATTTTGCACCAAAACCAACTTGCGCAAACGGATGACTCTCAAAAACAGGTGTCTCATCAACAACATGTTCATATCCTAACCCACCCAAAAGATAAGGTGTTAGTGAAGTATTATAACTACTTAAATCAATATCATAAATTCCATTAACAGCCAGTTGTAAAAGTGAACCTACTCCGCCGTTATCATCTTCATCAATGCCAATATATCCAAGATCAATGCGAGGTTTAACTAGTGTAGGTGTATCAAATTTAAAATCAACAAATAGCGACCCATTTTCAAAGTTCCATCCATCTTCATTATCAATAGAAGTAAGGCCCAGTTTAAAACCAACTTGATGGTTTTCTACAGCTTCTAATGTACCCAAAGATAAAAGTAGCAACATAGAAAACTTAAGTACTCTATTCATGATATCTCCTAATCAAATAATTTGATTAGATTTTAACTAATATATTATTAAAAAGTAAATTATTTATGTTTTAGTAAAAAAATTATAAATTATCTTTAATAAGTTGAATTACTTTGGAAATCTCACTTTGATCTAATTTACCATTTTTATAATAAAGTGTTTTACCATCTTTTCCAAAAACAACAATATTTGAAGCATCATCAACTAATGCCCATTTTTCTACAAGTATCTTTTTCTTATCTTTGACATAGATTGCATTTGGAAACTTTTTCTGTTTTGCTTTTAAGAGTGCTTCGATGATAACATTTGGTTTCCAAGTTGCAGCTAAATTGACAACAGCGACAGAAGTATAATGCGCTCTATCAAAATTAGCCGCTTTTAATGCTTCAGAAAAGGCTTCATTAGTATCTTTTTCATCTGGATCAACATAGAAAAGTACATGGACTTTATCTTTTAACATGGTTGAACTCCATGCACTTCCATCTACTTTTCCACCCTCTTTACCATCTAAAACAACATCAAGTGGAGTCTCTCCAAGCTGTAAACTAAATAGTTGCATGCTCACTAAAATCAACCCTAGTAAAATCTTTTTCATATAATAAGCCTTTAAATTTTCGGCTTATTATACCATAACTCGATCTTTATCAGTTATGCTTAAAAGTGCAGGTAAGAATAACAAATCTACTACAAAAGCGATCACAAGTGCCGATGCTGTTACGATACCAAAGTTTTGATTTGGTGTAAAAGTACTAAAAGCAAACATTGAAAAAGCAATACTTAATATAATAGTCGTAAAAAGTATCGCACGTCCTGCATATCGCAGTACCTCATCAAATGAATCTGCCAAATTTAAACCTCTTTTTCTAGCATCAAAATACTTCACCAAAAAATGTATCGTATCATCCACTGCAACTCCAATGATAATAGCTCCAGAGATTGCAACTCCAATATCTATGTTAATTCCAATCCATCCCATCAACCCTACTACAAGCATTACAGGTAATAAATTTGGCAGTACAAACACCCAAAGTAATTTGGCACGCTTAAAGATAATAAACATAATAATTGAAACTAATATAATTGCTAACGAAAGCGAATAAATAAGTGTATCTGTTACATCACTTTGCATATAAGCAAACATAGCTGTCTGTCCTTGGACGGTTGCACTATACGGTGTATCTTTCCACCAATCTTGCACATAGTTGATCATTTGCAGATCTAAAGAGGTATCCACAATATTAACTTGTCCAGTCACACGAAGCTTTTGCTCATCAATATCCATTTTATCATTGATTTCCATACCCTGTGGAAGCGAAAGTGAATAAAGAAGTAAATATTGAGCTATAAATTCTTGAGTAGCTGGTATCTCCTCTTTTCCATCCAGCACTTTATTAAACCTCTTGACTGTATCCATAAGTGACGTTAAGTGTCTTACATCTGGGAACTTCCCTTGAAAATCCTCATAAAAACGCTCAACTGTTCTCAGAAACTCTGGATCTTTAATACCATCTTTTTTACCACTATCTACAACAATTTCATAAGCCATAGGACCTGTTAGATTTTCCATCAAAAATTCTGTTGATTTTCGTATATCTACACTTTTATCAAAATATCGAATCGTATTACTATCCACTTTAACTTTAAAGAGACCTACTGCAAGAACTGCAAAAAGTAAAGTGGTAATGATGATAATCTTTTTATTATTTTTTACAATAAATGTCCCATATCCAAGTGGTTTTTTATTGACTACTTTTTCCACCACTTCTGCTTTAACATCTTTTTTAAATAACAGTAAAACCGCTGGCATCCACAAAAGAGAGATGAAAAATGCTAGTATAGCACCACTTGCTGTTGCAATACCAAGTGTTAACACTGGTATGACTTTAGAAATTGTAAGTGTCGCAAACCCAATTGCTGTCGTCAAAGACGTAAGAAATACTGGAAGCATATTTTTTTGTACACTATGCAATACTGCCTCTTTATTTTCCTCTCCTTCTCTCTTGTACATTAACCATATAATATAAATATGTACAGCATCGGCAATACCAATAGCCACTACAAATACAGGAAGATTTGCTGTAAAATTATTTAATTTATATCCAAGTAATACTTGAACAGCCAAAACTATCATAAAGGTAAATATAACCACACCAATAGGTATAAGTGCACCACTTACACGACGAAAGAGTAAAAATAAAAGTAACATAGATGCAATTAACACGAGTGGTGTAAATGTAGTGGCATCATTGGTGCCAATTTGAACAAAAGCTTGATTGAGTGGAGGACCACCATTAAGATAATATGTGTAACCTGTTTGCGCAATTTCTGGTGCTAAAATCTCATTAACAAGTTTCATGATCTCATCACTTTTATCACTATCATCGTTGACTTTTGGTGTCAATCTTGCAGAGATCATAGTAGTCAAACCATCACGTGAAATAAATCCATCTACAATCAAGGAGTCATTTATCGCAATATTTTTTCTATCTTTAAAATAGGCTTCATCTTGACTCTGTATATCTTGTATAAAATCCTCAACAATCACATCATCAGGTTCTTCAAGGTTAGAATGAACATACTGATAATTTGTAATCGAATCCACTCGAGCTATGTACTTAGTACGCCAAAGCTTTTGTGTAATATTATCAATACTTTGAAGTGCTTTTTTATTAAATATCCCATTTTCATCTTTAAATGAAATAATAACAGCATCATCATTTCCAAAAGTTTTCCTAAAATTATCATAATCTACAAGTGTTTTAGACTTCTCTCCAAACCAAATCCGATAACTTCCATCCATCTCTAAATGTTTAAGATTTGAAGCTAGAGCAAAAACCAAAAGAGGAACGCCAATAGCAATAACCCACTTAAACTTATCCAAAAAATTAATATATTTTTTCATTCCCATCTCCTAAAAATAGTAACCAAATTCTAACTTCACTCTATCTAACTCTTGAAATACTGACTTATTTTCAGGAGACAAATGTTGATAAGAAGCTTTTAACTTATACTTTTCCCAAACTCTGGTATCATACTCTACAAAGTAAATTTTTTCTTTGGTATCCAAATCGATATCCATGCCACCTAACACTTCTGAACTCGACAGATCATTCATAGAGAGTCTAAAACCGAGTGTCAAATCATCTGCAAAAAATTTGTTAAAATCAACCTTTTCATCATCTTTAGCCTCATAACGGTAATACTCCGCCAAAAGCCCTAAATCTTTTTGCTCCCAAGCCCCATAAAGCGTATGTTCAAATCCCACACCAAACTCTCCATAGTCTGATACTTTCTCATCATCACTAACTGTATACGCTAATTCTGTCTTATAAATTGTATCTCCATGTATATAGGTTGCATATCCTAAGAGTTTATTTACGATGAATGCATTTTGTCTGAGTCTGCCCTGTTCCACACTCATATAACGCTGAGAATCATAACCATTTTGATATACAACTCCATAATCAATTTGTACTTCATCACCTGAACCACTATACTTTAAAAACAGCGTCGGACGATTTTTATCTTTTTGGGTTTTCAATTCATCATTGTAGGGCAATGGAAAAAAATTATTGACTGACTCACTATCTTGCATACGCTGTCTCTCTTCGTGAAGCTTTACAATACATGACAATTCAGAATTATCAAGATATTTGGTATAAGCAATATTCCAAGATCCAAGCTTACTGTCATAATCAAAAGGATCGTCTAAAAAATCTTTAGTATTAAATACATCAGTGATATTATAAAACTCCAAAGCACCCCAAAATCGTGTATTTCTTCCTATCAAAATATCACTATCTTCAAAATTGTATTGATAATAAAGGTCATTTAAATCAACATAACGACGTTCTTTATCATCCTTGTCCAAAATACCTTTGATCTTAGCAACCACTACACCATCACCAATCTCTTTTTTCAACTCTGCTTCTAATCGTAATGCCAAAGCATTATCTCTTTTGTGATCTATATCATGATTAAGATACTGTGTTTCTATACCAATATTGCCTTTGTACTCTAGATCTCCACTCATCATAACAAGTGGCAAAAATACAACACACGCTAACTTTTTCACTTTTTAAGTTCTCGTTTATCAAAATCTTTAGAATTTAACCCTGCTTTGATCTTATCTTCTTTCCATATCAAAACTGTCTCTTTATCGTTTTGATGATTTTTCATATCAATTTTTCCCACTCTCCAAACACCATCTATCTGTCTGTAATCAGAAAAAGTTGCAGTTTTGAGATGCTCTTTTTTCCGATCATAATACTCCACTTTCTGAATCAAAAAATCTTTTGTATCCACCCATGTAACCTGCTTGGTATAACCAGAGTTTTTATCTTTAGGAGTCCTTGCACCTTTATAACACTCTAGTCCATCTAAAATAACTGTTTCGGGTTCACCTGCAAAGGTATACTTTCCTGAATTTTGGTTTCCAATATCCTCATATGAGAACTCACTTCCCATAAAAGATCCAGATTTATTTCGAGATGCAATTCTTTTCACACGTTTGAGTGCAGGAAGATAAAGCCACTGGTCATCATCTCTATCAATATGTTCCCAACCTAAAACCTTTGTCCCTTTAACATCAGCAGGAGATAAAAAAGTAGAAATTGTTTTATCTCCGTTTTCACCTTCAAGTGTCTTCATAAGCAAATCTCTAACACTCTTTTGTCCACTAGCATTGATAAGCGTCATTTCTGTTTTTGCGATAGAGCTCTCAAAGCCATCTGTCACACTATCAGCTTTATTGGCAATCTCTAAATTTGTCAAAGCCATAAGACTTGAAACTACTATCATACTTGCTACCACTATTTTTTTCATAATTTTTCCCTCGTTTATTTAATTGTCATCTTAAGGAGCAAAGCCCCTTGATAATTCACACGCTACTAAAGCTTAACGCTATTGCAGCGTAATTTTTTTAATTCATAAGACTCCATGTTTAATATCATCGTCTCTTGAATAATCTCTCTTACTAATACTTCATCAACATCAGATACCTCATAAAAATAAAGATGTCGCACCACTTTCCCCTCCCCTTGCAAAACAGGATACTCTTTTTCTAAAATTGCACCTTTTGCAAAAGCAAGGGTAAATTTCTCTTCATTGCCACGTAAAAAACAGATAGCACTATATTTATCATAGTAGGCTGTCTGTTTTGGATTTTTTTGTTCACGAACATCTTTAAAACTAAGGATAATTTTGCGAAGTTTCAAAAATATATCTGAAAATTGACCATTTTTATCAATATCAAACTGCATCAATTCTCCTCAATAAAAATCTTTAACGCTTCAATATATTTTTTAAAAGATTGACGCCCCACATTAGTGATATGAATAACTGTCTTTGGGCGTTTACCCTCAAAACTTTTCTCAATTCTTACATACTCTGCACTCTCTAATTTGTTTAAATGACTAGAAAGATTTCCATCAGTAACTTTTAAATACTCTTTCAATGCTTTAAAAGGAAGCTCTTCATTTGTAATAAGTAAAGAGATCAATTTTGATCTAATATTTTGATGCAAAAGTGGATCAAACACTTACAACTCCTTCTTTAACTTTCTTCCTATCAGAATAGGAAGTACACCAAGAAGTGCAAAAGTAATACCTTGAATAAAATAGAAAAATGTGGAATTTAAATTACCCAAATCATCAATAAATAGCGTTGCTACCATAACCAATATAGCTATACTCATTTTCAAGTAAGAAGTAAGCGTAAAGATTTTTATATTTAGTATAAAACCTAAAATAAAATGCCCAACACCCATTAAAAATATCCAAACAATATAAGCGGGGATAATAAGATCATATTTTGCAAGCAAAACCGATAATGAAATCGCAAACAAAGTCAACATACTAAACATAATAGATATAAACTTCTGTTTTTTTGTACAGTCTTCTATGTCATACGATTGATTGACCTTTTTAATTAAAAACCCCTCTATCATAAATCCAACCGTCATCACAACAATAGAAAAAATTGCCCCATAAAGAAGAGAGGACTTAAGCATGACTCCCATAAACAAAGTCATGATCATACCTACGATACCCCATACAATGAGGGCATTATAATTATAAGGAAAAAATGCATCTTTATCCACTAATACAGACTTTATCTCACTTAAATGTTGTAGAGCATCTTCTTTTTGTCCTTGTTCCTCAAGGTTTTCATTATTCATTCATTTTCCTTTGCAAATTACTTTGTAATGCAAAGTATATAAAAAGAAGAAAAAATTGTCAAGAAAAAAGTCCTTAAAATTTATATAAATTACCCTAAAATATGTCATTAATTTCTAAAAGCGAGTTAAAAATGTATAAAATTTTCCTCCTGCTTTCTTTTTTTACTATGGTACAACTTTTTGCAAGCAGTGCAGATGCTTATGTCAATGCCATTAAACTTTATCATCAAAAAGCGTATAAAAAAGCCTTTTTAGAGATTGAAAAAGAGGCAATAAGAGGCAACAAAGAAGCGCAATACCTTTTAGCAGAGATGTATGAAAAAGGTCAAGGTGTAGAAGAAGATGTAGGACAAGCACTCTATTGGTATAAAAAATCTTCTTCAAAATATACCTATATTATAGATGAAAAACCAGATGAAGAAATACTAAGCAAAGAAAATTTTACACAACGTTTAAAAAATCAAATGCGTTATACTGCAGAAGAGAAAGGAGCGCACTTTGCTTTTAGCAAAATAGATAGTAGTGTACCCGCAGTTAAGTCACATATGCTAAAAATGTTAGAAAATAATTTTGGACTTTTACCTTATCAAACCAACTATGTTGCCCCATTTACTTATGCTAATACAACATATAGCAGACACCTTGCTGCAGCATCAGATAAAACTATTCCTGATGAATGGAAAAAGTATAAAAACTATGATAATCATATAGAAGCAGAATATCAACTGAGTTTTCAAAAACCACTAACTTATAATCTTTTTGGCTGGAACGAGTATATTAGTTTTGCCTATACTCAACGTGTCTGGTGGAAAATATATGATGAGTCTTCACCATTTCGTGAGACAAATTATCTTCCAGAACTTTTTATGATTTTACCAACTTCAGATACAATTGATCAGCGATATAACCTTAAAGCATATAAGTTTGGCTATCGTCATCAATCCAATGGACAAGAAGGCTATCACTCTCGCTCATGGGATAGACTATTTTTTGCAACACTATGGCAGTTTAAAAATCTTTTTATTAGAGCTGAGGGATGGTATCGCTTTCCTGAAGACAAAAAAGATGTATCATTTTATACTGGTACAAATCCAAAAGCTTCAGGAGATGACAATCCTGATATTTTAGACTATATGGGATATGGTGATTTAGAACTAGCTTATATGTTTGGAGATAGTCAAATAAACCTCTTATGGCGAAACAATTTACATAGGTACAATAATAGAGGTGCAATTAAAATTGATTATTCTACACCATTTTTTAATTCTGACAATACGTACTGGTATATCAAACTTTTTAGTGGTTACGGTGAAAGCATGATTGATTATGATCACAGCGTAAGCAAGTTATCGATTGGGTTTGCTTACTCACGGGGAATATTTTAGCTCTAGATACGTTAGAGTTAAAATATCTAGTAGCACTTTTCTTTTAGTTAATCATTCTTCGCTATAATCACCATTTAATACAATTTAGGAATATAAATGGAAAAAGCAAAGTATATTTGGATGGATGGAGCACTCGTTGATTGGGATGATGCTAAAGTCCATGTACTCACACACACATTACATTATGGTAATGGTGCGATAGAAGGAACTAAAGCATATAAAACAGTAGATGGAAGATGTGCAATTTTTAAATTAAACGAGCATACACAAAGACTTTTAAACTCGGCAAAGATGACACTTATGGATGTGCCATTTACTTTAGAAGAGTTAAATGCAGCACAAGTGGAACTTTTACAAAAAAATGAGCTATTTGATGGAGCTTATATCAGACCTCTTGTCTATCTTGGTTATGGAGTCATGGGACTTTATCATAAAGATGCACCTGTAAATGTAAGCATCTCTTCATGGAAATGGGGAGCTTATCTTGGTGATGAGGGACTTAAAAATGGAATTAGACTTAAAATCGCTTCCATGACAAGGACACCAAATACATCAGGAATGGGAAAAGCAAAAGCAGTAGCAAACTATCTCAACTCACAAATGGCAAAATTTGAAGCAGTTGAGGCTGGATATGATGAATCTCTACTTTTAGACGACCAAGGTTATGTCGCAGAAGCAAGTGGAGCATGCTTTTTTATGGTAAGAGGAGGTAAACTGATCTCTCCACCAAATGATAATTCATTAGAGTCTATTACACAAAACACAGTTATCGAATTAGCTCAAGATTTGGGAATAGAAGTTGTTAGAAGACGTATCACTCGTGAAGAGATCTACATCGCTGATGAAGCATTTTTAACAGGAACTGCCGCAGAGGTTACTCCAGTTAGAGAAGTAGATGCTAGAACGATAGGAAAAGGATATAGAGGTGAAATGACTGAGAAATTGCAAAGTGCATATTTTGATGTTGTTGCAGGAAAAAATGAAAAATACATAAAAGATTTAACGTATATAAACTAATTTCTCAGCGAAGCTGTAGCTTTAACTGAGAGGAATTGAGATGGAGCTTTGCTCTATCTCAAGGAGAAATAAAATATAAAGGGAATAAAATGCCAGCAGATTTAAATGATTATTTTAAAAATAGAGGTGGTGGAGATAAAAAACCACCAAACGATAGAAAACCGTCAGGTGGCGGTGGTGGTGGACGAAAACCACCTGAGACTCCAGAATTTTTAAAAGATTTTGGTAAAAAAACAGGATTATTATATGCATTGATTGCATTGGTTGCACTTTTTGTAATTGCAAAACCATTTGTAGTAATCAACTCAGGTGAAGTTGGTATCAAATCAACAGCAGGTAAGTTTCAAACAGATCCTTTAACACCAGGTTTTCATGTATTTGTTCCATTTTTACAACAAGTTAGAGTGGTAGATACAAAAGTAAGAAGTATCAACTATACGTCCAATGCACAGCATAATATGGCAAATGTAAGAGAGAGTGGTGTTATGAATGCATCTACAATTACAGCACTTGATAAAAGGGGACTTTTGATTTCAATTGATATCACAGTTCAGTATCGTCTAAAGCCTGAAAGTGCTCCTCAAACGATTGCAACTTATGGTTATGCATGGGAAGAGAAGATTATCAATCCAATCGTAAGAGATGTTGTTCGTGCAGTTGTAGGTTCGTATAAAGCTGAAGAACTTCCTGTCAAAAGAAATGAAATTGCAACTCAAATCCGTGCAGGTATTGAAGAGCAAGTAGTTGCAAAAGCTGGAAATCCTGTTGAGCTTACCACTGTAAACTTAAGAGAGATTATTCTTCCACCTAAAATTGTTGAACAAATTGAGAGAGTTCAAATTGCAAAACAAGAGGGAGATAGAGTTCAGTTAGAAGTTATCAGAGCACAACAAGAGGCTGAAAAAGTTGCAGCTCATGCAAAAGGTAAAGCAGATGCAAGAATCATCCAAGCAAAAGGTTATGCAGATTCCGTCAAGATAGAAGCAGATGCAAAAGCATATGAAAATATTGAAATTGGAAAAAGTTTAACTTCTGAAATGTTAAGACTTAAACAAATTGAAGTTCAAGGTCAATTTAACGAAGCATTAAAGACAAATACAAATGCGCAAATCTTTTTAACTCCTGGCGGCTCAACTCCAAATATCTGGGTTGATTCAAAAAATAGACAAAAGAAAATTTCAGCTGAACAATAATGGATAAAATTATAGACAGTGTAGACTGGGAAAAGAGCGAACTTATCCCAGTCATCGCACAAGATTTTGAAACAAATGAAGTCCTCATGTTAGCCTATATGAATAGAGAAGCTTTAAAACTCACCGTTGAGAAAAAAACAGCACACTACTTTTCAAGAAGCCGTCAAAAGATGTGGCAAAAAGGTGAAAGCAGTGGAAACTTTCAAATCGTAAAAGAGATATTGATCGATTGTGATAACGATACTTTGGTTGTGAAAATTGAACAAATTGGAGGAGCCGCTTGTCATACTGGGCGAAAGTCATGTTTTTTTACAAATCTACTAACAAATGATGTAGATGAAGAGATTAACTTAGAAGCCACAGCAAACTACTCTATAAGTGATAAACTTTACCATACAATTCAAGAGCGTAAACTCGCAAATGATCCGACATCTTCTTATGTTTCATCACTTATGCATAAAGGGGATAATGCCATTTTAAAGAAAGTTATAGAAGAGGCTGGAGAGTTTTGTTTCGCAGTAAAAGATAACGACGAAGAAGAAATTATTAAAGAAGGCGCAGACTTGGCATTTCATGTGCTTGTAGCATTAGGAGATAAAGGTATCAATCCTGATCGAATCAAGCAAGAGCTTGAACGACGCTCAGGGATCAGTGGTATCGATGAGAAAAACTCCAGAAAGAGTGCCCATGCTAAAAAACCTAAAGCAGAGACTGACTGATTATACTGATTCATTTACAATGTATGATTATGCAGCCTTTGGTTGGCTGCTCTTTCTCTTAGCAGTTTTAATACTGCTCGCTTTGCTTTATTCTAAAAAAAAACCCAAACTTGCAGCATCTCTAATATTTTTCACATTTACCTTAATGCTGACTGCACCTATGGGTATAAAAATATTTTTAGATTCTACAATACGAAAAGTAGATGTACATGATCAAAACCATACACTTTTGAATTTTTCCAAAGCCTTAGTTGTCACAGGTAACTTAAAAAATCTTGGCAAAATAGATATTAAAAAATGCTATATTCAAACAAAAATTTTAAAAGAGACAGAAAACAAATATTTAAATATATTATATAATTTAAAACCTATACGGAAAAGGACTACAATATTGGATGAAAATATCTCACAAAATAGCACAAAAGAACTCAAAATAGTTTTTGAAAAATTCAACTATCAAAAAGCATATAGAGTTACACAATTTGCGGAGTGTTATTAATGATTTTTATGACTACACTTCACTGGATTGTTTTGGCTATTTTTGTAGTTCTATTTATTGTACTAGTTCTACTTTCAGCTAAAGAAAAAAATGTCAAAACACTTTTATCGATGATATTTTCTTCTTTTCTTTTAGTAAGTGCTGGAGCCATATTTTCACTTTATGCTTTAGATAAATATACAAAAAAAGGGAAACTCATCTCATCATCTCAAAAAAGAGACTTAAGCCGAGAAAGCGTGATTGTACGAGGGAAAATTAGGAATGAAGGCAAATTTAAAATTGGTTACTGTAACGTTGAAGTACGTATATCCAATGATATAAACAGCCGTAGAGGCAAAACAAAATCTTATTTCACACCAAGTACATCATTTGGTAGTATGTTTGGTTCAAAAGATATAAAAGGCAATATTTTTAAAGAAGAGTATCTCGCAATAGAAAATTTAGATCCAAAAAAATCAAAAGCTTTTAGTATAAGTGTACCCTTTCCTCCACATTTTGTAAATCCAAAGTATAGACTTAAAATCTTTTGTCATTAAGCATCCAAGGTGTATAATCAAGCCATCTTATATTAATTAATAAGGTTTACTTATATGTTTACTCTAGAAAATAGAAATAATACTTTTAAAGGAATTGGTTTTGTTGCCATCTTTGCTTTTGCCGCCACAGCAATTGCTGACCTTCCATTCTTTTCTCATCTACAAATCTCTCCGTTAATTATAGGTATCGTACTTGGTATCATTTATGCTAATACACTTAGACACCATATCCCAGCTGAATGGGGACCGGGAATTCAATTTTCTGCAAAAACATTACTAAGAACGGCAATTGTATTTTACGGTTTTCGAATTACTTTTCAAGAAATTGCAGAAGTTGGAGTTGAAGGTCTTTTAGTCAGTATCATCATGGTCGCCACGACTTTTATTCTCGGTACTTATGTAGGTGTCAAATACTTTAAAATGGATAAAGATCTAGCATATTTGACTGCTTCAGGAAGCTCTGTATGTGGTGCTGCGGCAGTTTTAGCTACAGAACCTATCACCAAAGCTGAATCACATAAAAGTGCTATTGCCGTATCAACTGTTGTACTTTATGGAACATTGGCAATGTTTATCTATCCTGTACTTTACAAGATGGGAATTTTTGATATGGATGCAAAAACTATGGGTATCTATGTCGGTGGAACAATCCATGAAGTAGCTCAGGTAGTTGCTGTTGGAGGTGCAGTAGGTGGAGAAGGTGCAAATAGTGCAGTATTGGTTAAAATGACACGAGTTGTGATGATTGTACCTCTTCTTTTAGTGCTAGGATACTACATTAAAAAAACAACTGAATCTGCAACGAGTGGTGAGAAAACTAAAGTTTCAATACCATGGTTTGTCCTTGGTTTTGTAGGAATGATTGCACTTAATTCTCTTGTACCATTTCCAGAAACTATCTTATCAACAATTAATAGTATAGATACATTTTTACTGACTATGGCAATGACTGCACTTGGTATGGGAACTTATATGGAAAAATTCAAAACAACTGGAGCTGCTCCTGTATATGTAGCAGGGATTATGTTTATTTGGCTTATGGTTGGTGGATATTTTATCACTAAAGGGATAGTGGCTATTTTTTAATAATTACACTATAACATATAAACATCTAATAATATTTTAGAGATAGGAGTTTGATTTTTTCTTATTGACATAGATTTCTGAACACTTCCTTTCGGATTTAAAATTTAGATATTATATTAAATTCTGATGTATTTTCAGATCTTTATCAATCAATAAAACGCCTAATCCATCAGGAATAAATAGATCTTTTTCAAGCATGAAAACAGTACTATAAACTCCACTAGTCAAAACTTTGTCTGATATAATTGTTGAGGATATAATCTCTTTTGCGTTATATTTTTGACCGATTATATGAGAAAATTGTTTACCTTCTATCTCCTTATTTCTCTCATAGTTTGCTGATGTGGTAAGAGCTTGATTGTGTAAAGGGATGATTGCTATATTTTCATTGGGATTTATTGGATTTTTTATACCTATAGAAAATGGTTCACCATTTGGTTTTAATCCATATCCAAATATATCTCCACCATAGTTTATAAGTGCTGTTTTTATACCATACTTAATTGCAATTTTTGTAGCTTCATCTACGGCATACTCTTTGATAACTCCACCAAGATCCAGAAGAGTTCTAAGATCTTTAAAATGTAACTTTTTATCTTTTAGATGCCAAGAATTCAATCCAGTAAAAGGTTCTTTCTTCTCAAGGCACTTTTGAACTTTGTTTAGAGTATTTTGCTTATAGCACTCTTTTAGTGTTCCAGTAGTTATATCAAAGATTTCATTTGTTTTTTCACTTAGGTTTCTTATCTCTTTTAAAACTTCAAAAGTTTGACTATCGATAGTAACTTTATTCCTTCTCCTACCATTTATAACTCTATTTAGATATGATTTTTTGTCATAAAAGTTATATTTTTTTTCAAGTAGCAGTGTATTTTTTTTAATTTCATTAAAGCAAAGATTTGCTATCTCTTTATTCTCCGTATAAAGTTGTACTTTACACGAAGTTGTCATAGATTCAAATACAAAATCAAAAAGTTCCATAATTAATTCTCTAGACTTATATCATAATATACTATACTTGTCCCAGTAGTAATCATTAGTTTAGATTCACTTAAAAATACAGCTCCATTTGCTCGTTCAGATAATTTTATAACTTTTGGAGTATCTGCTCCATCTATGGAGAAAAGATTTACCTGATTACCTGTTGCTGAGATCGCAAAGGTTTTTTTATCTGGTGATACACTTATTGATTTTGCACTTCCATTTATAATAAGTGTTTTTTCAAGTACAAGAGTGTTCACATCTGTTATATCATATATCCTTGCTTTGTTACTTCCTACAAAAATAGCAATTATTTTATTTTGATCAGGAATTTCTACAATAGATTTAGGTATGCCTGTTGTTTCTATTTCTGCTAATTGGGTTTTTGATTCAATATCAAATATTCTTATATATTTTTTCAAACCAATTGTACCACAAAAAATATACTCATCATCGTAACTAAAGTTTAGAGATCTTACTTTTGAACTTTGTGTTCCAACATCTATCTCTATTGGATTATTTAAATCATCTACATTAAAGATTTTAATCTTCTTATCTTCTCCTCCACCAATAAGCTTTTGTCCATCATGACTAAGAGCTATATCTCTAATATCAGGATAATTAAAGTAGTTTGAGTCGGAATTGTCTCGTCTAGAGAATCTAGCTTCAGGTATTCCATTGTTAATATTGTCACTATAAATTCCAACACCCAAATCATCACTATCATCACTATATTTTTCAAGTAATGAAAAAACTGATGTACCACTTTCATTTATCAAAACTTTCTCTAAAATCTGTTCAGATGCTCCAGTAGTTGTATCTATAGTTATAGTTTCACCTGATGAGTATCGGCTTCCTGTAACATCCAAATAGAGTTTATCATCACTTATTGTTTGTGTACTTGGATCTATGATCATCAATCGATTGTCCCATTTGTTATATACAATGGCATTTTGTGAAGATAGCGCCAACCCTTGCGTTATTTCATCAGAATCTTGTTTTTCCCAAGTAATATTATCATCATTTTTTATAACGCTTATATCAATTTGTGTAGCTTGTGTTTTATCTTCACTATCGTTAACTACATTTTGATTATTTGTATCACTAGGCATACAGTTATTACACTCTTTTGCTTTGTACTTATCTTCACTATTACAAGCAGTTAACATCAATACGGTAATGACTGAACATACTATTTTTCTATTAATATTCATAACTTACTCCTGTTGATATCCAATGGCTTTTTAGGTCATAAGATGTCTCTTGCGTTGCAAGGTTTAAATTAAAATCCCATTTACCTTTGAGATCAGATTCTACACCAAAACCAAAAGTCCAACTATCAAACTCTCCTAACCTATCATCACTCGTAGCATAGCCATCTTCAGAGAACATAAAATCACCTTGACGATCTTTCCAAAAACTAGCTTCACTCTGTGTATAATAACGAATCATGGGAGCCAACCTTACATTATTTAATACATTGTAAAAACTTTTTAATTCAGCTGTATGAGACTGAATATCCCAATCATCTTTATAGTAACGATAGTTTCCATGGACTATTAACCCTTTTTTTAACTCACTGATTCCATAAAGAGCAATTCCAGATTGATTTTTTTCATCAGGTCTAACTTCACGAGCTCGATAATATCTATATATTGGACTTTGTGCTGCATCAGCTTCATTGACACGACGAATTACTGTCTGATAAGGATTAGTCAAAGCTTTGGACTGTTGTGATCTAAAAAATGTAATTTGAGCAAGTGTTTGGGGAGTAAATATCTGAGTAAATGTAATTTCTGTATTCCATATATCCATATCTTTCCACTCTTCATCAAAGTAAAAGTATGATTCATTTCCTTGTACTGAAACACCTGCTGAAATTGATTGATTTTTATTTTCATCTAAATAGTGTAGATAGCTTAAAGAAGTTTCTGTACTTTTAAAGTCGTCTTCTTCAGAATAACTAACTCCAAAACCCCATTCATTTCTTTTAGGAGTTCTATATGTTAAAGAAGTGTTAATAGCCTTTCTTTCATCAACCATTTCTATATTTCTATAAACAAAATCACTTAAATCTATCTGTCCATCACCTATTAAATTTCCTGGTCTTCTTTCTGGATCATCACATATATAAGATCCTGACTCATCAGTACAAGGGGAAGGACTAGAAATAGAATCAAATATAGGAGTACCTCCAGTAATCTCATCATATGTAAATGATGCACTAAGAGAAAAATCTGTACCCAACTCTTTTTTTATATCAAGTATCGTATAATCCACTTTAATACGATCATCACTTTCTGCATAATGTTCTTGCTGAAATTTTACAACATCTCCACTTCCCGCATTTGAAATAGATACAACGCCTGTTACAGCCGCTGATATGATTATATTTTTAGATTTTAATTGCATCCACAACCTCCACCACCAATTCCACCACCACCAACAGAAGCTTCTTTAGATGTAAAAACATGTTCATTTACTTTTTTGATGATTGGGTCACCACCAATTTGCATTCTTTCATGTGCCAAGGTCCCTTTTTGCCAAGATTTTACAGGTTTTATACACCCTAAAAATAATATGGACAAAAGAACTAGTGAAGTTAATTTATATGGCATATCTCACAGTCCTTCTATCTTTTTTGCTAATTTTTTATCTATGTTATCTACTGCTCCCAGAATAGCATCAACAACTTTTCCATCTTTGATAATGTAACATGCGGGCATTCCTATAGGGTCAAAAGCTGCAATTACTTCTTGTGTTGAATCATTATGAACTCTAAAATCAAGAGCTAATTTCTTTTGAAAAGATAGACCATCTTTTATATTCTTATCAGTATCAATTCCTAAAACTTCTATTTTTTTAGAATCACTATTTTTATGTAGAGAATTTACAAGTGGTAACTCTTTTTCACATGATATACACCAAGATGCAAAAAAGTCAATAACTGTAATTTTTGAGTTATCTAATTTTAAGATTTTTGAGATTTCAGGTTCTATTTTATCACCAATTTTATAAGCTTGTAAACTTAATGCTAAAATAGAGGTAATTATTATAGCTTTTTTGAACATTTTTGTTTCCTTATTTATATTATGTAAGATTAGAGGGTGGGGAATTCCTCACCCTCTAATTTAATTTGTTTTATAAGCTATGGAATTGTAACTACAGCCATCTGTCTTTTTTTATCACTATTTGTATAATTAAAGAATACTCTTTTGCCATCGCCTGAAACTGCCATTCTATCAGCTCCTGATGGTTCATTTGAAAATGATTCTTCACTTATAGTCCCATCATCTGCAATATTAAGTATATATATTCCGTTTAATGATTTATCTGATCTTTGTACTGGAATCATTAGTTTATTTTCTCCATCAACTACTCTTCCTTCAGCACCATACATACGACCTCCTGTACCTGTACTAAATATTTTTTTGTCTTGAAGGTCTTCATTGAAGCTAAATATATTTCCATCATATGTATTTACAATTACTCTTTGATGTGCATACCAAACTCTCGCTATTTCTTCAACTTCTGCAGAAGCTACTACACCATTTGCATCAACTGCATAAACTTTTTCACCATCTCTTTGGAAAGCCCTGTCTCCTTCATTATTAATTGCTGGAGGACCATATGTTTTATACTCTTTATTGTCTCCCATATCAATTGTGCTATTTATAGTGATATTTCCACTTGCATCCACATCATAAATTTCAGCTAAAAATGTGTCATCATCTTCTTTAACAAAAACTATAGCCTTAGAGTTGTCATTATTCCACTCTACATTGCTTGGTGTACCTGTTGTAATATCTAAAGAGTTTGTTGCATCAGCAGCTAAAGTTCCATCTTGCCCTACTGCTACACTAAATATTCTACCAAATTCCTCTTTTTTTGTTATTGCAAATGCATTAACACCATTTACTCCTACACCTACAACTTCTTCATCATCAGCAAATCTCTTTGGTTCAGTTGCCACTGATATTTCACCTGCTTCATTTACAGAGTACGAGGCTAATCCATATTTTGTCTCTTCACCAAATGTAGCTTGGATTGGTGCTACAAGTATACTTCCATCACCATTTGCCGCCATATATTGAGCTATTCCTGTTTCTACAGATTTTGGAGTTGGTAATATTACTGGAACTTTACGAATATTAATATCAAACTCTTTATTTCCTATTTTTGTAGTACTTCTAAATGAAGCTGTAAGTGCAGCTTGTAGTTTTCCACTCTCATCCTGTGCTTCATTTGTTGGTCTTGTGACTTCACCATTGGCTGGATTTAAAACTCCTGTTGGAAGAGTACTTGTCCAAGAAATACCGACATTTTCATATGCACTATTTAGTGATACATCTTTTATAATGGCATTAAGATAACCACCACCATTGATTGATGATCTATTTAGTCCTTTTTTAGCAAGTTCGATTTTAGTGTCTAAATTTATATTTTGGGTAGTTGTTGTAATGTTTATCATACCAACACTATTTCTACCGTTTATAATCGCTAATTTATCATTATCTAAAAACTCTGCATCTCTTACACCTTCAGCTGGGAAAAGACCCTGTACACTAAAGTTTGGCACCGTAAGGTTTAAAATCATAACATCACTAGATTCGTGTCCCACAAGAGCCATTTTGCTAAAGTCAGGAGATATTACCGCAGTATCTGAAGTAAATTTTGTATTAGAAGCATTGATACTACCATCAGCCAAATTTACAATAGCTATATCTGTAATACCTTTATTATCATGGCCATGATTAAACGCTACAAGCTTACTTGCATCACTATTTATAATTATCTCAGCTGGTTTAAATCCAAGGATAATTTTTTCATTTCCAGTAAGAGTTTCTGCGGATAATTTAGTAATATTTTTATCATTTGCAACAAATACGGTATCACCTTCAACGGCTATAGCATCAAAACCATCAGATTCTATAGCAGCTATTTCATTAGTTAAATCTCCATCATATACAAAGAGGTTTTTTTCACTATCTAACACAACAACTTTACTATCATCACTAGCTACTGCATATTTAGAAACTATTTTATTTAATCTTTTAGAGTTTGTTAAATCTATGGAAACTCTCTCACCAACTGTAAATCCAGTTGTATCTGTAGTTGTTGCTATAGATCCATCATCTTCTATTTTAACTTTATATAGTCCTATTGTAGCCGTATCTGCAGTTTTTGAGCTAGCTCCTTTAGGAGGTATATTTGCATACACATAAGAAGAGTCAGAATTTAGAACAACATTTCTTAAATAATTTTCACTAGCTCCAGATGTAGAATCTTTTCCATGTCCTGAATCTGTTATAACTGAAACTGGAGAAAATACTTTGTCTCCTGATGTTATATCGATCACAGTAAGAGCATTGTGATAGTGACTAGCAGCCACAATTTTTCCATTTTTTGCTGTAATTTTACTAATGGAAGCATCTTTAGAGTCAACCCATTTAGGGTCAATTTGTGCCTTTATTTCTTCATCCACGTTTTTAGATAAAGATTCTGTAAATTCAAGTTTTGCCAAAGATGGAATATCTGCTTCTTGTATCTCATTATCGGTAACAGTTATATCTTTGATTCCTTGTGGGTTTGAAGATACCATTGTCATTACTTTATTTATAACTGCTGCAGTCACAGCGCTTGGATTTGCATCAGGGTGTGCTGCTTTTGCATTCTTAACCGCTGTTTCTACATCTTTTAGGTTTTGAGAAGTAGGATTTTTATTACCAAACTTCTCTTTTACATAAGCTTCAACTGCTGGTATTGTTTTTGAATCTATAACTTGATTATATATTAATTCATTATTTAATATGGTATCTCCTAAAATTTTACTTTGTAAATTCGTAGTCATACCCCCAGAGCCATTAGAACTTCCACAACCTACTAAAATAGTTGCTAGAGAGATAGATATAAGACTGTTCTTGTATTTCATATTTTTTTTCCTTTTGTGAAATATTTTTAAACTTAATGAGACTAACAATATAAAACTTAAATTATACAGATAATGAAATCCGTTATCACTAGCATATAATTTAAGTTTATATTAATGATAAATAAGAGTAGTTCAAATTGAGGTTATTTCATTGTAAATACTGTACTAGCATGTCAATAGCGGAGTTAAATTAGGCAGTCCAAGAGATTTCTGAAAACAGTTTTTACAACTGCTATCTTGGATAAATTATTGATATCCTTGATAACTCTTATCGATTAAAAGAGAAAAAGGAGGAAAGTCTTGTAGATTCAGATTTATATAAGTTTAACCCATCTAAACTACTAAAAGAAAAGAATAAAAGGCGTTTCTTAAGGTTGTAAGACGTAGAATTAACTACGAAAAACTGACGACATTTACTCCAATATTCACAACATGATCACCCTTTTTTGTCATCTTAAATCTCCTATCTCTTATGTTACTCTAAGTAGAAATTTAAATCTATATTTGGGTGTCTTCATGCCTGTATCATTATAAATTGTTCTTACAAAAATAGTGTCAAAGATAAAACAAATAAATTATTTTCCTAAATAAAGTTGTCTTGGTCTTGCGATTTTGGATGCTGGATCTGTTTTAAACTCCATTAACTGAGTAATCCAACCTACAGTTCTACCAATAACAAATATTGGTGTAAACATCGGTCTTTCAAGCTTTAAAGCTGTCAAAATAACACCTGAATAAAAATCTATATTTGGATATAGTTTTCGTTCTATAAAATACTCATCATTTAATGCTATCTCTTCTATCTTATGTGCAATATCCATCAATTTTGAGTCTAAATTTAATTCATCTTTGAGTTGATCTTGTAGCTTTTTTAATTCTCGTGCTCTTGGATCAAAATTTTTATAGACTCTATGTCCAAAGCCCATTAACCTAAAATCATCATCATGATCTTTTGCTCTTGCGATATATGCATCTACATTTTCAACTTCACCTATCATCTCAAGCTGAGCAATGACTGACTCGTTAGCACCGCCATGTGCCCTACCCCAAAGTGCTGATATACCAGCAGAAATCGCAACATAAGGGTGTGCTCCAGTAGATGCAACATTCCGTACGGTAGTAGTTGATGCATTTTGTTCATGATCTGCATGAAGAGTAAATATCGCATCAAGTGCTTCAACTTCTATCTTTTTGATCTCTTCTCTTCCTTCTGAAGTTCTTTTTAATTTACCACCTGGGTAGGCTCTTAACATATATAAAAAGTTTTCTGTAAATGACTTATCAACATCAGGATAAATAAAAGGTATACCTAAAGATTTTCGATATGCAAATGCTGCAAGTGTAGGAATTTTTGCAATAATTCTTCGAGCCATCTCTTGATACTCTGCTTCATCATCAATATTTAAATGTTCATAATAAAATGACGATAGTGCAGAAACACCTGAAGAGAGAATTGACATAGGATGTGCACTATCAGGGAAAGCAGCGATAAGGTGTCTAAGATTTTCATCAATAAAAGAGCGATTTCTCAATTCCAAATCAAAATCAAGTAGTTCTTCTTCTGTAGGTAATTTCCCATTTAAAAGTAAATAACATGTCTCAAGATAGCTATGATTCTCTGCTAGATCCTCAATTTCATGACCACGATATCGAAGCTCACCTTTTTCACCATCAATAAACGTGATATATGAAGTACAACTAGCAGTAGAGGTGTAACCAACATCAAATGTAAACATTCCAGTCTGTTTATAAAAAGAAGAAATATCTACAACACTTGGTCCTCTAGTAGCATCAATAATGTCAAACTCATATTTTTCACCAGTTCTATTGTTTGTAAATGTAAAAGTATCTTTATTCATCATAGCTCTCCTGCATAAATTTTTCTTATTATAGCGTGTAGTAACTATGTAATGCAAATTAACGGATAAGACTGTGCACTGAAATACTCATATTTTTCCATGACTTCAACACTTTGTTTAAAATCTATCGAGTTTTCCCTAACTGCTTTTATAGTATAATTATTTTATAAATAAAACATTATAAAATTAAATTTTTTTAACTGGATAAATATTATGAATTTTAATACACTAGATCAATATCTATGCTCTAAAAA
>JADGDK010000080.1 GCA_016744895.1 Campylobacterales bacterium
CTCCTATAGAAAGTAGTAAAATTAAAAATGTTAGTGATATTGTTACGATTAAATTGGGTTTCAAAAGATTTTTAATCATAGTGTTACTCAATTATACTTTTTGGAAGTTTACCAGTTAGTGATTCTAAGAAAGCTATTATTTTAGTTACTTCCACTTTTGATATAGGTCTTCCAACTTGATGTTTTGCCATAAAGTAAACTGCTTTTTTTAAGTTTTCAGCTGAACCGTTATGAAAATAGGGTGCAGTTTTTGCAATATTACGTAGAGAGGGGACTTTAAAAACTTGTTTATCATTTTCATTTTTTGTAACATTAAATCGACCAAGATGATCATCTTTTATTGAAATCAATAGTCCAAATTTATTGTACATATTACCACCAATATTTTTACCATGATGACAGGCAATACAACCTTTTTCTTTAAAAAGTGTATATCCCTCTTTTTGTTCTTGGCTTATAGTATTTTTATCACCTTTAAGATAGTTGTCAAAAGGTGTATCGGGAGTAATGAGTGTCTTTTCAAATTCAACTATGGCATCGATGATATTATCTTTTGTAATACCGTTTGGATAAATTGCATCAAATTTTTCTTTATAATGTGATTTTGTTAATGTCCTTATTACATTTTCAAAGCTATTTCCCATTTCAATAGGATTTTCTATGGGACCAGCTGCTTGTTCTCTTAAGTCTTTTGCTCTGCCATCCCAAAATTGACTGAAATTGAATACTGCATTAAGTACCGTAGGTGTGTTGATATTGCCTTCTTGGTTATGAATACCTTTTGCAAATACTCTTGCATCATCCCCTCCTTGAAAAAGATCATGACAACTTGCACAAGAAATAGTCCCATCATGTGAGAGGATTGGATCAGAAAATAGTGCTTTGCCAAGTGCTACTTTTGCAGGGTCAGTTTTAAGTTGTAGCGGTAGAGGTGTAATAGGTTCTGCATAGAGATTAAGTATGGTACTTATAATCAATAAAACATATTTCATGCATTATCCAGTATTTTGTTTTTATATATTATATACTAAATCGGACAAAAAAATAATAAATTAAGTTATTTATTTAAATAAAATTGAATATAAGTGTAAATAATTTCATCAATATCAAATTTTTTATCCATTTTGCACTCTTCTATCAAACTTGAGGTCATAAAAAGAGGAGGATAATGATACAAAGGAGTCCCTATGTCTATGAATGCATTATAGAATACCGCTAATGATACGGTTAGTATTCCAGATTCAGAGGTTTTTGCTTTGTACAGGTTTGGATGTAAACTAAATCAACTAGAAAAAGCCTTTGATCAATCCTTTAATCGCATCTTCTGCATTTAAAGAACTATTATCTTCTCCCAATCCGAACTTTTTAAGTTTGTCTGTTATCTTCTGTTTTGTTTTGTCACTAATCTTTTTATCAATAAATTTATTGATCTCTTTAGAAACTTTTTGTTTTAGATATTTTGAACTGTCTAACTTTACTTTGGGCTTTGTGATATCCCCTTTGAGTGTTCCTGAAAAATCTTTGCCATCGACCTTTATATCAAATTTCGCATCCATAGTGTTTTTGTCTTTTTGGACTGTTCCCTCATTGACTACAATATAACTCTTTTTACTTTTAGCATCAAAATCAAATGTGATTAAATTATCATTGAGATCTGCTGTAAATGTTGTTTGGTTGTATCGCTCTTTTGTGAGATTTATATTTGCATAATTTTTCAAAATATCTGTCACTTGGTTTGGTAAAAGTTTTACAGTCTCTATTTTTGTATCGATGTTCCCTTTTTTTGTAGTGAGATCATATGTAGCATCGCCAAAGATCATACCTTCAAATATCTTTGGAGCGATAAGTGTATGTAGTATATTGGTCAAGCGTACAGAGGTGATTTTTGCATTTAGTTTTGATGCTTGGAGATCATATCTTATATCCCCTCCAAAACTTGTGCTGTTTCCAGTAATTTTCATCTCCTTGTCAAATGTAGCAATACCTGTAGACTTCACTGTTCCTCTAAGTTTTTTTCCTATGATTTGTTCAAGTTTGGAAAGTTTTGGGACATTGAGTGTGTAATGTGTCTCCATTTTTTTTGATTTGGTATAGAATTTTCCCTCTTTCAAAAAGAGATCTGCCAATGTGGTTTTGAGCTTACCATCAAGTGAAGCGTATGTACCTTTGACCTTTGAGTGGAAATCTCCGCTATATCTAAAATTTTTAGGTAGGGTGATGTTGAAATCTTTTTTGATAAGGTCTCTATTGACTTTTCCTTGGTGAAAAACGAGTGAAGCTTTTCCATTAGGATTTTGTATATCTAGTTTTGGCATGTCCACATGAAGGTCAAATGTACCCGCTAGATAGGGGCTTTGGTTTGCAAGTAGAAGAAAGCTTCTTAAACTTCCTTTTTTGATATCTATACGAATATCCTCTATCTCTTTTTGTTGGGTTTTCAAGCTATATTTGAGATTTGAATTGATCGCTTTTCCTAAACCCTCTAAAGATATATGATCAGGTGTTCCTTTGATAGTTCCTTTAAGATCAATCTTCTCATCTAATACAAAATCTTTACTTTTAAAACCCTCAGAAAATAGAAGATACTTTAGATCAAACTCTTGTGATAAGAGCTTTATATCACCGTTGATATTTGCATCTAAACTACTATTGAGCGTTATATTTACATCAATTGTTGAGGGGGTGAGCCTAAAATGTGTTAGATCAAGATCATAATCTCCACTTTTGGTGGATATGTAGTTGTTGATAAAAGGTTTAAGCGTGTCATTACCATTTCCTGTAAAGAGTAGATAGTATGCGACACCTATGATAGAAGCAATTATGAGAAGTAGTGATGCAAAATATTTCATTAAAATCCTTAAAATAGTGATCTGTATTTTATCGAAAAAAGTAAATGGTTGATCTTATTTATGAGATATTATATCAGTAACAATACCATTAACACCCCAGTGAAATAACTTATTTTGCTCTTTGATTGTATTAACTGTAAATACATTGACAAGAAAGCCAGCGGTTTTTAATTTAGTAACTGTTTCTTCATTAATGATAGTAATTTCAGGATGATAGGCATCCACTTGTAAAGTATGTAAATAGTCAATGAGATTCTTAGGATGTTTTGTCTCTTGTAAAGCAGCAGTAGGTATCTTTGAAGAAAGCTTTTTAGAGAGTGGTAAATATGGATGGTAAAAGGATGAGATTAGTACTAAATCTTCGGCATGTATCTCTTGTATCATATCTATAATAGTTTTGATAACGATTTCATCTGCAAACACAGTTGAGAGATCTTTGATCTCTATATTTAAAAAAAGATGGTGTTTTTGTGCAAATTTAAGTGCAATTTCTAAAGTAAGAATTGGCTCATAGTTATCATCAAACCAATGACCAAAATCAAGAGTTTTCAGTTCTTCTAATTTGAATTCACAAACTTTCCATGGTTTACGATTTGCATATTTTTTGATTTTTGAAACATTACTTGTGCGAGTTAGTGTTTTATCATGTATAACAACTGGAATCAAATCTTTGGTAAGCTGTACATCAACTTCGATGAAGTCACATTTTCCAATACTTGAGACTAAAGCACTCAAACTATTTTCAGGTTTTTGCCTATTATCTCCACGATGTGCAGCAATGAGATTTGGTTTTTTAAATAGGTTTAAAAAGTTCATAATCTCTATTTTATCCAAAATGGGTCATCATGAGGGTATGAAAAATAGAAGTATCTACATGGGCATTTTATGATTGGGCAAATTCTGCCTATGTTACTACGGTTATAGCAGGGTTTTTTCCTGTCTTTTTCAAAGAGTACTATAATAGTAGTGTTGATGTTACAGCCAGCACCGCACAGCTTGGTTTTGCCAATTCTATTTCGAGTTTGGTGATTGTATTGATGGCTCCACTGCTTGGTGCTATCGCAGATGTAGGTGGGTTGAAAAAAAGATTTCTTTTTCTGTTTGCTTATCTTGGGATATTATTGATGAGGGTAGATGAGGAAAAAGTTGCTGACGAAATACGCTTGAAGCTTTAATTAATTTTTTGGATTTATCATAATGATAAACTCTTATTTAGATATAATTTCAATAACAAAAGGTTTTGATCTTTGTCTTCAAGGAGGTTAAGATGCGTATTGTGATAGTGGGTGGTGGAATTGCTGCTGTTTATAGTGCCAACTCCATCATGGCACAAAAACCTGATGCAGAAGTATTAATACTCTCGGGGGAAGCTTATGCTCCTTATGATCGTATACATCTGTGTTCACTCGTAAATGGTAGTGAAAGTATAGAAAATATTACACTTGAGCTAAATCCTGATGTCAGGATTGAATTAAACCAAGAAATCATCTCAATCAACAAAGAGACTAAACGTGTTTTTAGTACTAATGCCTCTTATCTTTATGACTATTTGATCATTGCGACAGGTTCCAAACCTATTACTCTTTTTGATATCAGTGGGCTAGAAAATGCAGTGACATTTCGAAGTGTGGATGATAGTTATAAGATTGCTAAAAATATCAAAGATAAAAATATAGTAATTGTAGGTGTTGGTCCTATCGGAATAGAGCTGCTTGATACATTGATGCAGATGAAAGAGGCCAAAGGAATTTATCTACTCTCACGAGGGAAACATCTTTACTCAAAAGATCTTAATCCCTCTTCTATTGCTTTAATGGAAGATATTTTCAAAGCAGATCCTCGTATCGTACTTTCGTTTGAAGATGAGATTGTCGATAAAAAGATACAAAATAGTCAAATTTCTACAATTGTCACCAAAAATCATACGATAGAAAATCCTTTTTTGATCTTTGGAGTGGGTATCTCTCCAAATGTAGCATTTGCAAAAGAGGCAGTAGAAGTTCAAAAAGGTGTGCTTGTAGATGACAACATGTGCTCTACAGATCCTTTTATATATGCCGTAGGTGAAGCTGCCCAGATGAGATTGAGTGGTTTTGTAGCTGGACGTGTTAAAGAGTGTACGCTTCAAGCTGATGTTGCACTCTCAAACATTTTGGATATAGATCCATTTTCATTTACGAAAGAGGTTGCAATCGATGGATTAAAAGTCGGCTCTTTTCTCTTTTCAGATGTATCCTCACCAGATTATGATATGAGAGACCCAGAGAATGAGACGATCATTATCTCCTCACAAAACGAGAACCGAATAGACCAATATATCACCAACAATGATAAACTCATGCGTTTTATGGGTATCAATACAAACGTAGACTTGATGCAACTCAAAAAGATGATAGAAGCGGATAAAGCGGTAGATGTCTCCTATTTTTACTCCAATCGTCTGATCAGTGAAAAAGGACGGCTGATTTGTAGTTGTGAAAGTGTGTATGAACAAGATTTGATAGATATCGTCAAAGAGAATGCAGTGACAGAGTTTGGTGGTCTCAAAGGATTGAGTGAAGCAGGGCGTACATGTGGACGGTGTAAAAAAGAGGTTTCAGATATCATCGCTAAAACACCAGTAGATCCAGCGGAAGCTGTGCGTATAAAAGCAGAAAAAGAGAATGCACTCAGGGCTAAAGAGTTAGAAACTGTTAAACGCAGAATTGATAAATATAATGATCTGCATCCTAAAAACTTGATCGATACTGAAAATCTTGATGAAGCGATAAATGCTTTTGATATGAACAAAGAATACAATCGTTGGGTATCGATGATCACTTCAACTATGCGCTTACATCCAAAGTATGAATCTCTTGTCAAAGATGGTGTAGAACAGCTCAATAAAATCCCTGTTATTTGGTTGGAGCTCTCTGATTGTACTGGAAATTCTGAAGGATTTATCAAAACAGCACATCCAAAAATTAATGATCTCATCCTCAAATATATCTCTTTAGATTATCATGAACTCCTTATGGCAGCTTCAGGGGATAGATCAGAGATGGCACTAGATGAGGTGATCAAAAATGATTTTGGTAAGTATGTTTTGATTGTAGAGGGTGCAGTGCCGTTAGGATTAGAGGGTAAATTTCTTCGTATTGGACCCAAAGGAGAGACTGGTTTAGATCTGCTCAAACGTGCGGCAAAAGGTGCTGCTGCGGTATTGGCAGTGGGAACATGTGCACTTGACGGTGGTGTTGTTGCAGCCCAGCCAAACCCAACAGGTGCAGTAGGTGTGGCAGAAGCACTTGGGCGTGAAGATATCATCAATCTCCCTGGTTGCCCTGTAAATCCTGTAAATATTGTTGGGACACTACTACATTACATCATGTTTGATGAGCTTCCAGAGTTAGATGAAAAAAATCGTCCAAAATGGGCTTATAGCTATAGGATTCATGATAACTGTGAGCGAAGAGGGCATTATGATCTTGATGAGTTTGTATTGGAATGGGGTGATGAAGGGGCAAAGCAGGGTTGGTGTCTTTTTAAAATGGGATGTAAAGGCCCTTATGCAGATCTCAATTGTCCACAAGTACAGTTTAACGAAGGTACAAGCTGGCCAGTAGGTGCAGGACATGGCTGTTTTGCATGTGGTGAAGGTAAGATTGCATTTGATAAATATGCCAATAATCGTATGCTCCAAGAGAGCGAGGAAGAGTCATGAGTGGTAAAAAAATTGTTATCGATCCCATCACAAGAATAGAGGGGCATTTGCGAATTGAAGTAGAGGTAGATGAAGACAATGTTGTCCAAGAGGCATGGGCATCTGGACAACTTTTTCGAGGTATTGAGATTATCTTAAAAGGGCGTGATCCAAGAGATACGGGATTGATTGCTCAGCGAATATGTGGGGTTTGTACCAATTCTCACTATCGCGCTTCTATCGCGGCTACTGAAGATGCGTATGGTATCGTACCACCACAAAATGCTGAGATTATTAGAAATCTTGTGACTTTAGCACTTTTTGTACAAGATCATATCGTGCATTATTATCATCTTCACTCACTTGACTATGTTGATGTAGTGAGTGCGCTTGATGCGGATTGTTCTAAAGCGAATGAATTGGCGAAGCGTTATCATGACTATCCATACCGCTCATCCAGAGGACATTTTGAATCTATCAAAGAGAAACTTGCCTCTTTTGTCAAAGCAGGACGATTGGGACTTTTTGCAAATGGGTATTGGGGACATGAGGCTTATAAATTAACGCCTGAAGAAAACCTCATACACATGAGTCACTATCTCGATGCACTAAATGTCCAAAGAGAGCTTGGCAAAGCGATTGCAATCTTTGCTGGTAAAACACCACATCCTCAAAATCTTGTAGTAGGTGGTGTGACAAGTGTCGCAGATATGTTAAATCCACAGAGGCTCAATGATTTTATGTTTATCATCAAAGATGTGAGAGATTTTATACAACGTGCTTACATACCCGATATGAAAATGATCGTAAGAGCCTACAAAGATGAGATTAAAAGTGGATCAGGTAGAGGCAGTGGTAACTTTATGTCTAGTGGAGGATATCAGTTTGGTAAACAAGAAACACTTTTTGAAAGTGGTATCATTACTGGACATGATTTTGAAAATATTCAAGCATTTGATGAGACTAAGATTACGGAAGAGGCTTCTAGGTCATGGTATAAAGATGATAAAGCAACTTCTCCATATGATCAAAATACAGAACCATTTTATACAGACTTAAATAGTGATGGAACGCTTAAAACTGAGGGTAAATATAGCTGGATCAAAGCACCACGATATGATGGAAAAACAATGGAAGTTGGTCCAGTTGCGCGCATGATGATAGGTTATATAAAAGAGTCGCCAATTATAAAACCCTATATACAGCGTTTTATGGATGATACCAATATGGAGTTGATAGACTTTTCAACCTCAATTGGTCGTAATGCTACGCGTGCCGTGGAGGCAAGTATCTGTTGTGACTATATGTTTAATTTTGTCAGTGATTTAATTGAAAATATAAAATATTACGATGAAGAGACTTGGACAAAATATGTTTTTGAGACACTTCCACAAAAGGCACAAGGACGAGGAATTTATGAAGTACCGCGTGGAACACTCTCTCACTTTGTCCGTATCGAAGATGCCAAAGTAGCAAATTATCAAGCAGTGGTGCCAACAACTTGGAATGCTTCTTCCAAAGATAGTAATAACATCAGAGGTCCTTATGAAGAGTCAATTGTGGGGATAAAACTCTCAGACCCAGAAGCACCTCTTGAAGTTCTCAGAGTTGTACACTCCTTTGATCCATGTTTGGCATGTGCGGTTCATGTGATGGATATGAGAGGCAAAGAGGTCGCAAAGTATAAAGTAAACTCAGTACCTTTGATGTAGCCTTTTTGGAGAAACAAAAAGATAATCAATTGAATCAACATAGACTGGGGAGGATATGTTGGATTTCTATTTATTATTTATTGAGAAGAGATGGTTGATGTATCACCATATCCAAATGATATGGTTGGTACCTGTTTGATAATTTCTATATCCTGTGCTAATGCACTATGAATCACTTTTAGGTCATTAGTAATTAATTGCATTTTCGAGATATTTAAATCTTTGAATATAAATCCTAATGTAAAATATTCCTTTTTATTTCCTTGTAGTCCTGCTTTTACTGAACTGTTTTTCATTATATCTGTATTTGGTTGTAGCCTTTGAGTATTTATCTCTTGTAAAAGTGTATCTATTTTTTTAGCTTCTTGGCTAAAGTAGATAACTAGTCCATTTTCTTTACAAATCATTTTCAATGCTAAATCCAATTGATTGTTACAATGACAGGCAAGATGCGTGCACTCATAAGCATCGGAGTGTACATAGACGATAGGACTTTGTATATCAAAAAAATTTTGCTTCATAAATACTAAATATTCGTAATGGGTATCTTTGTACCTCTTGGCATGATACATGCCATGTTTTGTAAATATAGGAATAATTTTAGAGTGTTGGATTGGATTTCTATCATATATAAGGCTTATAATTCTTTTAAAAATTCCCATTTTTTCCTCTGCTTTGTATAAATATTGAGATAAAAGTATAGCAGGAAGAAGACTTAAATGCAACTAGGTTGCATTTAAGTCTTCTTTAACTATGATCACGGAGATGATTAAGTTGTAATAAAATTAAAAAATAAATTATTATTTGAAAAGGATAGTTATGGTTCACTCATTTATTATTACCGGATTTCTAGGTGTTGGAAAAAGCAGTATGCTGACCAATACGATTAAAAACCATTTTGGAGATAAGAAAGTGGCTATCATAGTCAATGAATTTGGTGAAATCGGTGTTGATCAAAATATTTTAAAAAATGTTCATAGTGATGTGATAGAAATATCAGAGGGTTGTATTTGCTGTCAAATGGCTGAGGAGTTTGAAGGTGGGGTTATCGAGATCCTCAACAAGTACAATCCCGAAATCCTCTTTGTAGAGACTTCTGGTGCAGCGGAGCCTTTTCCTGTCTTTATGTCGTTGCAGAATCTTGGTCTTTCGGTTGAAGGTATTATCTGTGTCTGTGATGTTAAAAATTACGACGCTTACATGCACAATCCTACAGCAAAATATCAAGTAGGTGGTTCAAATATTCTTGTTTTAAACAAAACTGACTTGGTAAAAGAAAATGAATTAAGACAAGCAAAAAAAGATATTATCGCTCTAAAAGAGGAACATGATATTAAAAATACTTTGACAGGTAAAAAAGTATTTAACAATTATTTTGTACATACTTCAGAGCAAGGTATTGTTGGTAAAGATGTATTTGAAGGGGCTTATCAAATTGAGGAGATTGTAGGGTTAGCAAATGAGTATCATCAGCATGATCATACCTCTCATGATGCTATTGAGCGAAAAGTTGCTAAAGTCAATCAAGATATTATGTTCAATGACATTGATGAATTATTAATGTCACTTCCTGAAAATATCTATAGAGTTAAAGGGATGATTAAAACCAATGACGTTCCTACGCCTCTTATTGTCAATTACTCTTTTGGCAATGTTGCATTTGAAGCGTTGGATGATTATGAAGGAGAATCTATCCTCGTATTTATTGGTGATGATATTGATGAAGGATTTGCTACATTAACAAATAAATTTTCATTTTTAAATATCCCTAAACATACCCACACACAATGGTCACAAGCACCTTCAACACTCTTAACATTGCAGTAATTTTTTAAAGGATAATAATGAATATAGATTTTTCTAAAATGGGTGGCTTGGTGCCAGCCGTGGCGCAAGAGTATGGCTCAAATGAAGTATTGATGGTTGGTTTTATGAATCAAGAAGCTTTATCATTAACACTGAAAACAAAGATTGTACACTATTTTTCCAGAAGCAAAAATAGAATCTGGAAAAAAGGGGAAACAAGCGGGAACATTCAAAAAGTGATTGATGTGAAGGTTGATTGTGATGCGGATACGATCCTTCTTATCATAGAACAAGTGGGTAATTCTGCTTGTCACACGGGTGCAAAATCTTGTTTTTTTAACTCTTTTGATGAGATCCAGAGCAACAACCCTCTCATTGAATCAAGTGTGGCAGATTTACCTACCAAATATGGAAAATTTAAAGTCAAAGCGTATAAAGATGGATGCCAAGAGCATTTAGCCATTATGAGCCAAAACTTTTTTGATTTGGATGATCCAATTGTCCGTATCCACTCCGAATGCCTTACAGGTGATACGGTAGGTAGTCTCAAATGTGACTGTAGTAATCAGCTAGGGCTTGCACTAGAGTTGATAGCAAAGGAGGGTGGTTTGGTGATTTACCATCGTCAAGAAGGACGAAATATCGGACTTGTTAATAAGATGAATGCCTATAAGCTTCAAGATGAAGGATATAACACCATCGAAGCCAATCTCAAGCTTGGATTTAAAGAGGATGAGAGAGATTATAGTGCAGTAGGTTTTATTTTAAAAGATCTTAAAGTATTGAAAATGAAAATTGTGACAAACAATCCTGTAAAAATAGAGTTTGTGCAAGCATTGGGTATAGAGATAACGAAGAGAGTTCCTGCTATTACTGCGAAAAATAGACATAATGAGCACTATATTCAAGTGAAAAAAGAGCAAATGGGGCATATGTTGTAATGGGAGGTTATATGTATAGTTTTAAGCAAAAGAGGCATATTTTAAAAGTGCTGATAGGATTTAGCTATCTAACAAGTACCCTGCTTTTTGCCAGTGAATCCAATAAGACTTTGTTAGCACCAATAATAGTGACCTCAGTCACTAAAACCCAAAAGAGTATTGATGGGGTGAGTGCTTCGGTTATTGTTATGGATGCACAAAAGATTGCAGAGATGGGAACGGTTACGTTGGGGGATATTATTAACAAGACATCGGGTATTGTGCGACAGTTTGGTACTTTTGCTTCGGCAACAAGTAAATCAAAATCTTCTATTTCACTTCGAGGAATGGGTGCAAGTAGTACACTTTTTTTGATTAATGGAAAAAGGATTGCTGGAGAGGCGGATAATGCTTATGATTTAGATAGAATTCCAGCTTCTGCTATTGAGCGTGTAGAGATAGTCAAAGGAGCGATGAGTTCACTCTATGGAGCTGATGCTGTAGGAGGGGTGATCAATATTATTACCAAAAAGCCAATCGAGACTTTTGAAGGCTCAGTTGGTTTTACTTATGGTGCAAACCTTGATGGTAACGGTGATAACAGTGAACTAAACTTTAATGTGGGTGGTAATGAAGGGAAACTTACATATAGCTTTTATGGTAGTGGATTAAACTCAGAGCCTTATACGGAAAAAAATAAAGCGAATATTCTTTTTAAAACAGCTAACGGCAAAGTAGCGCCTTCACAACATCCCAATTTAGCTGTTGCTGCTATCCCAGATAGTTACGATACCGATGTGACTTACCGTGAAGAGGCTGATGTCTATAACCTTGGGGGAAGTATAGCATATGACTTTACAGAGAGTGTTACCGCTGGGATTGATCTCTCTTATATGAAAGAAGTGCGACAAGGAGTCTATAATAGTACTTTTTTTCCTTCCGGAATTCTTGTAAATGGCAAGAGACTTCCTGCTTTTAATGTTCCGATTAACTCTAAAGATGAGAACAGTAGACGCAATATCGCAGGAGATATAAAGTGGGTAGTTAGTGATATATGGTCATTGAATTTTCAAGCATACCACAATGATTACAAAAAACGTAATACAACAACGATGAAACATTATCAGGATTTTGGATTTGATAATGAATCGGATTCTGCATCTCACGGTATGAATGGCAATGCCAAAATCACTTCATATGAACTTATGACACATTATACATTTGATGATGCACATCTCTTAACCATAGGATCAGAATACCGTAATGAGTTACGGGATACTACTATTTTTACGAGGGGTGTGGAAATGACAAAAGAGCGTATCGACTATAAAGCACTCTATATACAGGATGAGTGGGAAGTTTCTGATACACTTGATCTTGTTTTAGGTGGGCGATATGATGCTATCTCCATAGCAGAGAATAAACCTACCTTTAGAGTTGGTATCGTGAAACAGTTAGAAAAAGGAATGAACCTTCGCGCTAATTTTGCGCAAGCCTATCGTACACCTGATATGCGGGAGATGTATGTTAACAAGCAGACCCCGATAGCATTGATTGTCGGAGCAAGTTATAGCGGCTATGATTTAAAACCAGAATTTACCAATTCATATGAAATAGCAATGGGTGGTAAACAAGGTGGTTTTGATTATGATATTGCTCTTTTTTTAAACCAAACGAAAGATCGCATCGAACAGGTAGCAGGAGATATGCCAAACTCTTTTACATTTAAGAATGTAAGCAAAGCTGAGACCAAAGGTATAGAAGCACGGATGAGTTATACCTTTGCTAATAAAATTGAAACAGGGCTAAGCTGGAATGAGCTAAGAACAGAAAACAAGGATACAGGTAAATCGCTGGAATTTACTCCAAATCAAACTGTCAACCTCAATCTTGATATACCGGTCAATAAAAATATAAAGCTTGGTGCTTTGGCTACTTATGTTGGGAAGCAGAAGTATAGTATGACTCAGAGTGGGGGCATAACAGTTGATAAAAATACGGATACATATACACT